>NZ_NKUH01000046.1:0-48903 GCF_009192895.1 Xanthomonas sp. LMG 12460
TTCTCCCGGGGGGAGAAGGGAACAGCCAGGAGCCCCTCTCCCACCGGGAGAGGGGTTGGGGTGAGGGTCCGGCGCGAAGCGTCTCGCGATGTTTGGGTGCACGAGGCTGCGCCCGTACCCTCATCCGCCCCTTCGGGGCACCTTCTCCCGGAGGGAGAAGGAAAGGCGCGAGCCCCTCTCCCACCGGGAGAGGGGTTGGGGTGAGGGTGCGGCGCGCCATTCCCACACCGCATGCAGACACTCGGCGCATACTCTGCGCATGTCCTGCCCGTGGAGAACACCGCAATGAAAGCCCTGATCCTGGTCCCGCTGTTGCTGCTGGCGGGCTGCGCCTCCACCGGCCTCGGCCCGGACGGCGCGCCGATGGACGTGCGCGGCGCGGAAACGACCCAGCGCAAGATGGACAACGGCGATACCGTCGACGAGTACCGCGTGGGTGGCCAACTGCGCATGGTCAAGGTGACCCCGGCGCGCGGCCCGGCCTATTACCTGTACGACCGCAACGGCGACGGCCACATGGAAGTGGACGGCAGCAAGGACAATGTGTCGCCCGTGTACTGGAAGCTGTACAGCTGGTGATGGCGCGCCCGGCGCGCCACCCAACGGCGGCGGCGCGCGGGCGTGCTCGCGTCCCCGATCTGCCCAGACGGACGAATGCATGCACGTGCCGGATGCCGGCCCCTGTCGCGGCGTCGCCTCCCGGCGCAGCCGCGTGACAGGCCGAAGCGTATCGGCAAAGCGATAGGTCGCTGCGGCCAGCGGCCGGATGCCGGCCTCGAACGTGTTCCGCACCGCGCCGACCCCGGCGCGGGCCGGTCAGCGCCTCAGCGGATCACCAGCACCGGGACCTGGCTGTTGGCGAGCACTTCCGCGGTCTGGCTGCCAAGCAGGACCCGGCTCATGCCGCGGCGGCCGTGCGAGGTCATCACGATCAGGTCGCTGTTGCAGGCCACGGCCATGTCGATGATGCCCTCGGCGGCGTAGCGGTCGAGCACGTGGCGGCCGTGCGCGGTCACTCCGGTAGCCGCGGCCGCGGCCAGCGCCGGCGCCAGGATCTTCTGCGCGCCGGCTTCGCGGTCCTGGCGGTATTCGGGGCTGGCCTCGTAGCCCACGCTCCAGCCCATCGCGTCGTACATGCCCATTGCCCACGGCTCGGACACGGTGACGATATCCACGTCCGCGCCAAGCGCGGCGGCCAGCGCCAGCCCCTGCTGGAGACCCTTGGCGGACAACTCGGAACCATCGATGGCGATCAGGATGCGCTGGTACATGGGATGCTCCGGTGACGCCGCACACGGCGGCCTGGACAGCATTGCACACCCATTGCGCGGCGCCTGCCTTGACCCGGATCAAATTCAGTCGCTGTGCGGCTTCAGCAGGCGTGCTGGATTGCCGGCCACGCGCGCGCCGGCCGGCACGTCGCGGGTGACCACGCTGCCGGCGCCGACCACCGCGTCGTCGCCGATGGTCACACCGGGCAGTACGATCGCGCCGCCGCCGATCCAGACGTTGCGCCCGATCGTCACCGGCCGCCCCAACTCCAACCCCTCGGCGCGCTGCGCAGCATCGCGCGGATGATCGGCGGCATAGAGTTGCACCGCCGGCCCGATCTGGGTGCCGGCGCCGATGTGCACCGGTGCCACGTCCAGGATCACGCAGTTGAAGTTGAGGAACACGTCCTCGCCGAGATGGATGTTGTAGCCGTAGTCGCAATGGAACGGCGGCCGCACCACCGCGCCGCGTCCCACCGAACCCAGTCCTTCGACCAGCAGCGCGTGCCGCCGCGCCGGTGGCTCGGCCAGCGCCGCGTTGTAGCGCTGCATCCAGGCACTGGCCGCGTCCTGCTCGGCCTGAAGCTGTGCGTCGTTGGGGCGATACGGTTCGGCGGCCAGCATCTTCTCTTTCTCGCTTCGCATACTTGCCCTCCCAGGCAGTGGTCGAACGCGAATGATCGCATCGCGCTGCGTCACGGCGCGTGTCCCTGGCGGTGACGCGCAAGCCGCAGCCACGGCGACGTCGTGACCAACAGACCACGTCGCATTCACCGTCCAGCAACGCCTATGCGTCCGATCATCGAACGCCCATGCCGGCGCATTCCAGCCCGCGTGGGCTCTCCCCAGACAAAGGCGGTGCGCGATGTCCGAACGTGTGGAAGCAGGCCAGATGGTGTTCGTCGCCGATGGCAAGGTCGGTGTAGGGGCGGTGCGCGAGGTCCGTGACGGCGGCGCCGCGTTCGTCGTCAACATCGAGAATGGCGGCGACTTCGTGGTGCCGGCGAGCGCGGTGCGCGACGTGCATTTCGGCAAGGTGATCCTGGCGGTCGAGCACC
Source organism: Xanthomonas sp. LMG 12460 (assembly GCF_009192895.1). Lineage (NCBI taxonomy): Bacteria > Pseudomonadati > Pseudomonadota > Gammaproteobacteria > Lysobacterales > Lysobacteraceae > Xanthomonas > Xanthomonas sp. LMG 12460. Next base: position 2,330 of record NZ_NKUH01000046.1, read on the forward strand.
TGCCGGCGCCGCTGCGCGAGGCGTTGCGGCATCCGCATGATGCGGAGTTGCCAACCTCGACCTATGCCGCCAGCGATCCGAGCGACGGGGCGCTGAAAGACTGAGGCGGCACACTTTCCAGCTGCAACACCGCAGCTGCGGTGCAGCCGGAGTCCAAGGGGTTGCGCACTTGGCGGCGGTCCACAGTGGGACAGCGCTGGACGACCAACGCTGCCGCCAGGCGCTGGAGGGACATCGCTGTCGCGCGGCCGTCCCGCGGTCACAGCCCGGGACCCGTGGCCGCCGGATGAATGGCATTGCCTGGCACCTGCGTGACCGGGCCGGGCAAGTGCGACGGCGACGGCGGCAGGTGCTAACGTTCCGCGCTTCGCATCCCATCCCGCTCCCGGAGCCGCGCATGTCCGCAACCGCTTTTCCCGTCTCCCGTTGCGCCCGCCAGGCGCTGGTCCTCGGCATCGGCCTGGCGCTCGCCGGCGCCGCGCAGGCACAGGTGGTGCGCACACCGGACGTGCCGGCGCCGCAGGACACGCCCTACCCCGGCACCCTGACCCTGCAGGTGGACGCCGGCGATGTGCGCCAGGGTATCTACCGGGTGCACGAGACCATCCCGGTCAGCGCCGGGCGGCTGACCCTGCAGTACCCGCAGTGGATTCCCGGCGACCATTCGCCGAGCGGGCCGGTGGCGATGCTGGCCGGTCTCACCCTCACCGCCAACGGCAAGCCGCTGCCGTGGCGCCGCGACACCTTCGACGTGTACAGCTTCCACGTCGACGTGCCGCAGGGCGTGAGCGCGATCGACGCCAGCTTCCAGTACCTGTCGCCGCGCGACGACGGCTTCGAGATGACCGACAAGATGCTGCAGCTGGAGTGGAACAAGGTGGCGCTGTACCCGGCCGGCCACGACACCCGCGGCATCACCGTGGCGCCGAGCGTGACCCTGCCGGCCGGCTGGGAGTTCGGCACCGCGCTGGAGACCGCCAGCAGCAACGGCGCCACCACCACCTTCAAGCCGGTGGACTTCACCACCCTGGTCGACTCGCCGATCTACGCCGGGCGCTACTTCAAGCGCGTGGACCTGACCCCGGCCGGCGGCGCGCCGGTGCACCTGGACGTGGTCGCCGACGCACCGCGGTTCCTGGACATCAGCGCCGAGCAGCTGCAGGCGCACCGCAATCTGCCGGTACAGGCGATCAAGCTGTTCGGCTCGCATCACTATGCGCATTACGACTTCCTGTTCTCGCTGTCGGACGTGCTGGGCGGCAACGGCCTGGAACACCACCAATCCAGCGAGAACGGACTGGCTGCCGACTACTTCAGCGCCTGGGACGAGAATGCGCCGGACCGCGATCTTCTGGCGCACGAATACACGCACTCGTGGAATGGCAAGTTCCGGCGCCCGGCCGACCTGTGGACGCCGACCTTCAACGTGCCGATGGGCGACTCGCTGCTGTGGGTCTACGAGGGCCAGACCCAGTACTGGGGCTATGTGTTGACCGCGCGCGCCGGGATGTGGACGCCGCAGCAGTTCCGCGACGCGCTGGCGATGACCGCCGCCAACTACGACCGCAACCGCGCCGGCTTCCGCTGGCGCTCGCTGGAGGACACCACCAACGACCCCACCGCCGCGCACCGGTCCCCGCTGCCCTACCGCAGCTGGCAGATGAGCGAGGACTACTACAGCGGCGGGCAGATGGTGTGGCTGGCGGTGGACGCCAAGCTGCGCGCGATGAGCGGCGGGCGCAAGTCGCTGGACGACGTGGCCAAGGCGTTCTTCGGCATCGACGACGGCAGTTTCGCGGTCAAGACCTACACCTTCGACGACGTCATCGCCGCGCTCGACGGCGTGGTCCGCTACGACTGGGCCGACTACATCAACCGCCGCGTGTATCAGGTGGACCCGCCGCTGCTGGAAGGCCTGCAGGCCAGCGGCTGGAAGCTGGTGTACACCGACCAGCCCAGCGCATTCGAAAAGCAGTACGACGGCCGCCACCAGTCGGCGCGGCACCGCTACAACTTCGCCTGGTCGATCGGCCTGGTGATGAACGACGACGCCAGCATCAATGACGTGCTGTGGGACGGCCCGGCGTTCAAGGCCGGGGTCAGCAGCGGCGCCACGGTGCTGGCGGTCAACGGCCAGGACTACTCGCGCGACACGCTCAAGCAGGCCATCGCCGACGCCAAGGGTGGCAGCGCGCCGATCGTGCTGACGCTCAAGTACCAGGGCGGCGTGCGCGACGTGCCGGTGAACTACCACGACGGCCTGCAGTACCCGCACCTGGTGCGGGTCGAGGGCACGCAGGACTACCTGAGCAAGATCATCGCCGCACGGCACTGAGCCGACACCGCCGCCGCTGCCGACAACGCAGCGGCGGCAGGTGCGCGACGCGGCACCGTCACGCGCCGCACGCGGACGCCGACGACAATGGCAGGTGTGGTTTCCGTCCTGTCCCGGCATGCCTGCGATCGAGTTGCTGACCATCAATGCGCACATGGGCTTCAGCGTGCTGAAGCAGCGCTTCATGCTGCCGGAGTTGCGTGCGGCGATCCGCGCCCTGCCCGCGCACCTGGTGTTCCTGCAGGAGGTGCTGGGCGAGCATCAGCTGCACGCCGGCCGCCACGCCGACTGGCCGGCGCAGAGCCAGTACGCATTCCTCGCCGATACGCTGTGGCCGCAGTTCGCCTATGGCCGCAATGCGGTGTATCCGCATGGGCATCACGGCAACGCGCTGCTGTCGCGCTTCCCGATCGCCTCCTTCGTCAACCGCGACGTCTCCATCGCCGGCCACGAGCATCGCGGGCTGTTGCATGCGGTGCTGGAGATCCCTGGGCTTGCGGTGGCGGTGCATGCGATCTGCGTGCATCTGGGCCTGCGCGAGGCGCACCGGCGCCGGCAGATCGGCCTGCTCGGTGCGCTGATCGCCGAACTGCCGTCACAGTCGCCGCTGATCGTCGCCGGCGACTTCAACGACTGGCGCCAGCGCGGGCATCCGCTGCTGCAGCGGCATGGCCTGACCGAGGCCTTCGTGCACCTGCACGGACGCGTGGCGCGCAGCTTCCCGGCGCGCTGGCCGCTGTTGCCGCTGGACCGCATCTATGTGCGCAACGTGCGCATCGAGGCCGCAAGGGTGTTGACCGGCCGGCCGTGGTCGCACCTGTCCGACCACGCCCCGCTGCACGCCAGGATCGTGCTGTGAACCGGACCGCGAACCGCGACACGCGCTGGCGCCAGGGCCACCGCCTGGAGTTGCTGGAGAACGGCGATGCGTACTTCCGGTGCGCCTTCGCCGCGATCGACGCGGCCCGGCACGAGGTGCTGCTGGAGACCTTCATCTGGTTCGAGGACAAGGTCGGCCTGGCGCTGAAGGATCACTTGGTCGCCGCTGCGCGCCGCGGCGTGCGCGTGCACCTGCTGGTGGATGCGTTCGGCTCGCCGGATCTCTCGCCCGGCTTCGTGCGCGAACTGACCGAGGCCGGCGCCGAGCTGCGCCTGTACGACCAGCAGCCGACCCTGCTCGGCGTGCGTTTGAACGTGTTCCGGCGCATGCACCGCAAGCTGCTGGTGGTGGACGGGCGGATCGGCATGATCGGCGGCATCAACTGGTCGGCCGATCACCTGGCCGATTTCGGCCCGGAGGCGAAACAGGACTACGCGGTGGAGGTACAAGGCCCGGTGGTGGCGGACATGGTCGCGTTCGTGCGCCGGACCCTGGCCACCCACGGTACCGGTGCGGGGTGGGTGCCGCAGGAGAACGTCGATATGCCGCCCGCCGGCGCGGCCGAGGTGTGCTTCCTGCCACGCGACAACGCCGGCCGTTCACGCAGCATCGAGCGCGCCTACCGGCAGGCATTCCGCAACGCGCGGCACCAGATCGTGCTCGCCAACGCCTACTTCTTCCCCGGCTACGGCTTCCTGCGCGACCTGTGCGCCGCTGCGCGCCGCGGGGTGGCGGTGAAGCTGATCTTCCAGGGCCAGCCGGACACGCCGCTGGCGCTGTTCGCCGCACGCGCGCTGTACCGGCATCTGGTCGATGCCGGCGTGCAGATCTTCGAATACTGCGAGCGCCCGTTCCACGGCAAGGTCGCGGTGATCGACGGCCACTGGAGCACGGTGGGATCGAGCAACCTGGATCCGCTGAGCCTGGCGCTGAACCTGGAAGCCAACCTGATGATCCGAAATGCCGCCTTCGCGCGCGACCTGCACGGGCGCCTGCAGCGACTGATGCAACGGCACTGCCGCGAAGTCGTGCCGGCGCAGGTGCCACACGGACGCTTCTGGCAACCGCTGCTGCGGCCGCTGCTGTTCCATGTGCTGCGCAACGTGCCGCAGTGGGCCAGCCGCCTGCCCAAGCGCACGCCGCGCACCGCGGTGCTGCGGCGCAAGCGGCACGCGCCATGAACCATCCGCGCACGCGTTGGCGCATGCTGCGCCGCTTCGCCTATCTGGCCTTCCTGGTCCTGGTGGCGGTCCTGCTGGTGCGCGCGGCGCGCACCGTGGACTGGGCGCAGGTCGGCACCACCCTGGCGGGCTACGGTGCCGGCACCCTGGCCGCCGCCGCAGGCCTGAGCCTGGCCAGCTACGTGCTGTATGCCGGCTACGACCTGGCCGCGCGACGTTACGCGACGCATGCGGTGCCGACGCCGCGGGTCATGGCGATCGCGGACATCGCCTACGCTTTCAGCCTGAATGTCGGTGCGCTGATCGGCGGCACCGCGATCCGCTACCGGCTGTACGGACGCGCCGGGCTGGGCCTGGCGACGATCAGCCGCGTGGTCGGCTTCGCCATCGCCACCAACTGGATGGGCTATCTGCTGCTGACCGGCGTGCTGCTGGTCAGCGGCCGCCTGCGCACGCCGGCGCAGTGGCCGCTGAGCGGCGCGGTGCTGCCATGGGTCGGCGCCGCCATGCTGGGCTTGGTGGTGGGCTACCTGATCGCCTGCCAGCGCGCGCATGGCCGCACGCTGCAGGTGCGCGGCCACGTCCTGCACCTGCCGCCGTTGCCGCTGGCGCTGCTGCAACTCGGCCTGGGCACCGGCAACTGGGCGCTGATGGGCGCCCTGCTGTACGTGCTGATGCCGGCCGGCGTGGCCTATACCGCGGCGCTCGGCGCACTGCTGGCGGCGGCCGTGGCCACCGCCATCGCCCACGTGCCGGCCGGCATCGGCGTGCTGGAAGCGGTGGTGCTGCCGCTGCTGGGATCGCATGCACCGCAAGCGGAACTGCTGGCGGCATTGCTGGCCTATCGCGCCTTCTATTACCTCGGCCCGCTGCTGCTGGCCTGTGCGGGCTACGCGCTGCTGGAAGCGCGATGGCGGCGCGGCCTGAGCGAGACCGTGTGCGCAGCAAACCCAGACCCGTGACCACCTGACCTGTTGCGCTGCGCCTGCGGTGCCAGCGTCGCAGCGCACGCGTCCCGGAGCAGGGCGGTCATGCCGCCGCACGGATGCGCTCTTCGGCACCCCGGCACGGTCGACCGAGCGAACGCGCGCAGCGCACACCATTGGCTGTCCTCATCGCCGCACACCATTCCCGGGAGGTCGCATGAAACTGCTATTCGCCGTCGCGCTCGCGGCGCTGCTGTCGCCGTGTCTGTCCGCATCCGCTGCGCCCTCGCCCCTGCTCGGCAACTGGGCCGTGGACGTGGCGCGCCTGGATCGGGCACCCCAGGACCGGCCCAAGGCCGTCACCCTGCGCTTCAGCGAGGTGGGCAAGGGCAAGTGGGCGGTCAAGGTCGACATCGCCGAACAGGGCGGCGGCACCATGCATGCCGAAGGCGTCGCCGCGCTCGATGGCAGCGCCACGCCGGTGAAGAACAACTTCGAGGCCGATGTCTTTGCCCTGCGGATGCCCGCGCCCAACGTGCTGGTGATGATGCTATCCAAGGACAGGAGCGTGGCCTCGACCCGCATCTACACCGTCGCCGCCGACGGCCGCTCGATGACCGAGACGGTCTCCGCGTTCGCACCGGACGGCACGCCGACGATGCGCACCAACTACTTCACCCGCGTCGCGGCATCTGCCACGCCGTCGTCGCGCTGACGCACGCACCGGGCGCGGCGCATGTCAGCCTGGTGCTGGCCTACGCTGCTCTCCAGCGAGGTACAGGCCAGGAACCCAACCAGTTCGGTCATCGCCTGGCGTCCTGGCGCGGCCGCGGTCGCTGACGTAGGGACCATGAAGCAAGACCATGGATGCTCCCTGCGTAGATGCCCGCCCTGCCCGGCCAGTCGCGCCAGCCCGCCGCGAGCGGCAGACCGCGTTACAGGAACCGGTTCACTTGTGCCAGGCCGATCTGCGATGGCCGCCGGAATGCGTTCTGCACCTTGTCGATCTGCGAACCAGGTACGCCTTGCGCCTCGAAGTGGCCTTTCCACTGGCGCACCACGCCCGCCACCTCGTCGATCACCGCTGCCGCGGCCGCGGTGGTGAGGGCAAACCTCGCGCAGTGCGTGAGCGCGTTGTCGAGCGTGGACAGGCGCCCCTGTGCGCCGATCCCCAGGTGCAGGAAGCGCTCGCTGCCGCCGCTCGGCCTGGGAACCACGTCGTAGAGCGGGCTCAGGCGCCAGCCGCCGAGGTCGCCACGGTACACAAGCGCGTGGTTGCGGAGATGGTCGTCGTCGTTGCAGACCAGAATGTTGAACACCATGCGCCGGAACAGTTCGTGGCGATCGGCAGTCACCTGTCCCGCCGCACCCAGCCGGCCCAGCGCGTCGGCGATGTCCGCATAGGCCATCTTCGGCGAATCCATTTCATGCACGCCCAGCGCCGTCAGCGCACTGACCATATGCCATTTGCGATAGCCCTCGGCCTCCGTGCCGCGATCGAAGCGCGCAATCATCATCACCGTCCCGCGACCTGGCACATCGATCAGCCGGGTGTCGGGAACATCCATCTTGGCAAGACGGGCCAGTTCCAGCGTGGCGTGCTCGATCAAGGGAATGTCGAACGGATCGCGCCGGGTCGGGAACTTGGCCAACCACTGCCGTCCCTGATCGACCAGCACCGCTTTGGGCCGCATGCCGCCGAGCGTGGGCGCCTCGCCCAGCAGCTCGAGCAAGTGTTGCGGAACGGACTCGCCCTCTTCGATTCGCTCGGCGGCATCGAGCAGGTGATCCAGATGCATCGGCCGCAGCAGACCGCTGTCGCGCGGCGCGTCTTCGGGACTGCGACGGAAGTCGAGGGCACCGCTGCGGTTGGGACTGGAATTGTCGATCAGCACCCGGTCGTTGAGTTGGCCTTCCTGGATGCGCAGCGTGTTGGCAAGTACGCGCCGGCCCCAGGCATCGGGAAGGGCATCGCGGATGGCGCCGAACAGGGCGAGATCGCCCGGCGGTGCGACCTCGATACCGGGCGCTACTTCGTCCAGGCGCAGGCTGCGGGGATCGACGTCGATGGCGCCGGGGCGGCGGGAATAGCGCATGCCATAGGCAAACCGGCTACCGACTGATGCGGCGTGCGTTTCCACCAGGGTCAGCAGCCCTGCGGGCACGTCCTGATCGGCTCCCTCAAGGCGGATCATGACGTAACGTTCGTGGACAGGCATCGTCAGAAATCCAGTTTCTTGCGCAGATCGCGCTTGCGCACCCGGCGTCCATGCGCCGCATCCATGGCCTGCGCCACCGGATCGTGCAATGCCTGCAATGTGCCAAGCAGGCCCAGCACTTCCATGACGCTGACCCACGCCCAGATGGCGACGCCGGGATTGCCCGATTCGATCTTGAGGACGGTCAGACGGCTGACCCGGGCACGCTCGGCCAGTTCCTCCTGGGTCATCGTCCGGGCTCTACGGCCGCGACGAATGACGTCTCCCAGCGACGTGATGGCCGAGCTCGCCAATGGCGACAACCTGTCGTAAGCAGCCATGTCTTCAATCCGATACGCAAACAGCGTTTATGCAACTAATCGGATACATCATACCGCGGCAGACATCGGCCGCAAATCGAAGAATAGTCTTCAATTATGAATTTTATGCAGCTTTAAGTCTTCTATTGAAGACATTTAGAACGTCGAGCATGTCGCCATCCCGCCGCGTCCGCAGACGGGACCGAAGAGCGCACCTACAACAGGGTCAGATTGGCGTACGCCATCACCAGCCACTTGGCGCCGGCCTCGTCGAACTGCACCTGCACCCGCGCGTGCGCGCCGCTGCCTTCGTAGTCGATGACCACGCCGCCGCCGAACTTGGGGTGCTGCACGTTGGCGCCGAGCTTGATCGCCGGGGCCTCGATCACGCTGTGCCCGAGGCTGCGCGGCGCGCCAAGCGAGGCGCTGCGCGACACCTGCACCTTCGGCCGCACTTCGTGCAGCAGTTCGCGCGGGATCTCGCGCAGGAAGCGCGAGGGCACGTTGTAGTTGTCCTGGCCGTGGATGCGCCGCGACTCGGCATAGCTCAGCACCAGCTTGTGGCGGGCGCGAGTGATGCCGACATAGGCCAGGCGCCGCTCTTCCTCCAGGCGCCCGCTCTCTTCCAGCGAACGCGCACTGGGGAACAGGCCGTCTTCCATGCCGGCCAGGAACACGATCGGAAATTCCAGGCCCTTGGCCGAGTGCAGGGTCATCAACTGCACGCCCTCCTCGCCGGCCTGGGCCTGGCCTTCGCCGGCCTCCAGCGAGGCGTAGGCGAGGAACGCGACCAGCTCGGTCATCGCCTGGCGGCCTTCGTCGGCGTCCTCGTCGCCGTCGGCGCGGACGAAGCGCGAGGCCACCGACACCAGTTCGTCGAGGTTGTCGGTACGCGATTCCGAATCCAGCCCGCCGCGGCTTTCCTTGCCCCAGTGCTCGCGCAGGGTGGAGCGCGCCAGCACCTGGTCGATCTGTTCGGGCAGCGGCAGCCCGGCCACGTCCAGGGCCAGTTGCTCGATCAGGCCGAGGAACTGGCCCAGCGCGTTGCGCGCGCGTGCGGCCAGGTCGCCGCCCTGCTGCGCGGCCTGTCGCGCCGCCGCCCACAGCGACAGCGACTGCGCGCGCGCCAGGCGCCGCACTTCGTCCAGGGTGCGGTCGCCGATGCCGCGCGGCGGCGTGTTGACCGCACGCTCGAACGCCGCATCGTCGGCGCGGTTGGCGACCAGGCGCAGGTAGGCCAGGGTGTCCTTGATTTCGGCGCGCTCGAAGAAGCGCATGCCGCCATAGACCCGGTACGGCACCTGCTCGGCGATCAGCGCCTCTTCGAAGGCGCGCGACTGCGCGTTGCTGCGGTAGAGCACCGCCGCCTCGCTGTAGCTGCCGCCGTCGCGCACCCACTGGCGCACGCGCTCGACCACGTAGCGCGCCTCGTCCACCTCGTTGTAGGCCGCGTACAGGTCGATCGGCTCGCCATCCCCCGAATCGGTCCACAACTGCTTGCCGATACGGTCGGGGTTGTGCGCGATCACCGCGTTGGCGGCGTTGAGGATGTTGGCGCTGGAGCGGTAGTTCTGCTCCAGGCGGATGGTCTGCGCGCTGGGGAAATCGGTGAGGAAGCGCTGCACGTTCTCGACCTTGGCGCCGCGCCAGCCGTAGATCGCCTGGTCGTCGTCGCCGACCACGAACACGTGGCCGCTGTCGCCGGCGAGCACGCGCACGAACGCGTACTGGATGGCGTTGGTGTCCTGGAATTCGTCGACCAGGATCTCGCCGAAGCGGGCGCGGTAGTGCGCCAGCAGCGCCGGGGTGTCGCGCAACAATTCGTGTGCGCGCAGCAGCAGTTCGGCGAAGTCGACCAAGCCGGCGCGGTCGCAGCGCTCCTGGTACAGCGCGTAGGCGTTGCGCAGGGTGGTCACCCACTCGTCGCGCGGTTCCGGCTGGATGTGCTGGGCGCGGCGGCCCTCGTCCTTCTGCTGGTTGATCCACCACACGATCTGCTTGGGCGGGTACTTGCCCTCGTCCAGCTCCAGCTGCTGCACCACGCGCTTGACCAGCCGCAGCTGGTCGTCGGCGTCGAGCACCTGGAAGCTCTCGGGCAGCTTCGCGTCCTGCCAGTGCAGGCGCAGCAGGCGGTGCGCCAGGCCGTGGAAGGTGCCGATCCACATGCCGCGGCTGCCGTTGCGCAACTGCAGATCGGCGCGGTGGCGCATCTCGCCCGCGGCCTTGTTGGTGAAGGTGACCGCCAGGATCCCGTGCACCGGCACCCCATGCACCTGGTGCAACCAGGCGATGCGATGGGTGAGCACGCGCGTCTTGCCGGAGCCGGCGCCGGCCAGGACCAGATAATGGCCGGGCGCGGCGGAAACGGCCTCGCGCTGGGCGGGGTTCAGATCGTCGAGCAAATGAGAGACATCCACCCGCGCATTTTAGCCGGTGCGGCGGCGCAGCGGCTGCGACAGCGCGCGTCGCCCGGCACACGACGTGGCGTCAATCGGTGCGGAACAGCCGTTCGGCGAGGAAATCCACGAACACGCGCAGCTTCGGCGACAGTTGCCGACGCGACGGCCACACCACGAAGAACGCGCCGCCGTCGGTCAGGTGCGCGTCCAGCACCGACTGCAGGCGGCCATCGGCCAACGCGTCCTGCGCCAGGAACGCCGGCATGCAGGCGATGCCCAGGCCGGCGATCGCCGCGGCGCGCACCGCTTCCATGTTGTTGCAGGTGAGCACCGCCGGCGGCAGCGGCGCCGGTTCGGCCAGTGGCCAGTCCTGCGGCTTGCCGGTATCGGGAACGCGGAACAGCACGCCGTCGTGCGCGGCCAGCTCCGCCGGGGTCTGCGGCACGCCGCGGCGGCGCAGGTAGTCCGGCGCGGCACACAGGCAGAAGCGGAACGGCCCCAGGCGCCGCGCCAGCAGCCGCGAGTCGGCCTGCACGCCGCTGCGGATCACCGCGTCCAGGCCGTGCTCGAGCAGGTCGACCACGCGGTCGTCGAACTCCAGGTCCAGCGCCACGTCCGGGTAGCGCTGGCGGAACTCGGGCAGCAGCGGCACCAGGAAGCGGTAGCCGATGGTCGGCAGGCCGACCCGCAGCCGCCCGCGCGGCGCCTGCCGGGTCTGCGCCAGCGCCTCCTCGGCTTCGCGCAGATCGGCCAGCACACGCTGGCAATGCTCCAGGAACAGCGCGCCTTCGGCGGTCAACGCGATGCGCCGGGTGGTCCGCTGCAGCAGGCGCACGCCGAACTCGCGCTCCAGCGCGGCCACGCTCTTGCCCACCGCCGAGGCCGAGATGCCGAGCACGCGGCCGGCGCCGACGAAGCTGCGCTGTTCGGCGGCCCGGACGAAGGCGACGATGCCGGTGAGGCGGTCCATCCCGCGATATTAGAGCGTTCCATTCCGCAAAGTGCGGAGGATCGCGGCCTTTTTCGCGAATTGCCGCCTCGGTATCTCTAGTGGCCTTCCGACATCCGCCGCCAGAGCCGCTCCGATGACCTCCGCTTCGCCTCCCGATTCCACTCCCCTGCCGCGCCGCGGCGCCGCCCTGGCCGCGGTGTGCTTGGCCGCCCTGGCGCTGCCGCTGAACTTCTCCGGCGGCGCCGTCGCCACCCCGGCGATCGGCGCGGCCCTGGGCGGCAGCGCGCTGGCCCTGGCCTGGATCACCAACGCCTTCATGCTCAGCTTCGGCAGCCTGCTGCTGGCCGCCGGCGCGCTCGCCGATCGGCATGGGCGGCGCCGGGTGTTCCTCGGCGGCCTGGCGCTGTTCGCCAGCGCCAGCCTGGGCGTGGCCGTGGCCGGCTCGGTCGCGGCGATCGACCTGTGGCGGGCGCTGCAAGGCGTCGGTGCCGCCGCCGCGCTCGCCGCCGGCACCGCGGCGCTGGCCCAGCTGTACACCGGCGCGGCGCGCACGCGCGCGTTCAGCCTGCTCGGCACCACCTTCGGCACCGGCCTGGCGTTCGGCCCGCTGGCCGCCGGCGCGCTGAGCGAACGGCTGGGCTGGCGTGCGATCTTCTTCGGCGTGGCCGCGGTCGCCGCGCTGGCGTGTGCGTTGGCCGCGCGCTGGCTGCCGGCCTCGCGCGATCCGGCCGCCGGCCCGCCGGATCGCGCCGGCGCGCTGTGTTTCAGCGCGGCGCTGGCGCTGTTCACCGCCGGCCTGATCCAGGGGCCACACAGCGGCTGGGGCAGCGCCGCGACGCTGGCCCTGCTCGGTGCCGCGGCCCTGCTGCTGCTCGCCTTCGTGTGCATCGAACGGCGCCGCAGCCATCCGCTGCTGGACCTGAGCCTGTTCCGCTACCGGCGCTTCGTCGGCGTGCAGCTGCTGCCGGTCGCCACCTGCACCAGCTACGTGGTGCTGCTGGTGCTGCTGCCGCTGCGCATGATCGGCGTGGATGGCACGCCGGCGGCCAGTGCCGGCCTGACGCTGCTGGCGTTGTCGGCGCCGATGCTGCTGGTGCCGAGCCTGGCCGCCGTACTGGCGCAGCGCATCGCCCCGGCCTGGCTGTCGGCAGCCGGGTTGGCGGCGGCCGCGGCCGGCCTGTGCTGGCTCGGCGCGCGGCCCCCGGCGCAGGCGCTGCCGGCATTGTTGTTGATCGGTGCCGGTACCGCCCTGCCCTGGGGCCTGATGGATGCGCTGTCGGTGAGCGTGGTGCCGATCGAACGCGCCGGCATGGCCGCCGGCCTGTTCGGCACGCTGCGCGTGGCCGGCGAAGGCATCGCCCTGGCCAGCGTGGCGGCCCTGCTCGCGGCCTTGGTGCAGGCGCAGCTGGCCGCGGTCGCGCCGCTGCTGCCGCACGCGACCCTGGCGGACACCGCGCAGCGGCTGGTCGCCGGCGATCTGTCCGCCTCCATGGCCGAGGGCGCGCTGTCCGCGACGCAACTGCGGCTGGCCTACGCGGCGGCCTTCGGCACGCTCACCCGGGTGCTGGCGGCGATCACCGCGCTGGCGGCGATCGCGATATGCCTGTTGCTCGGGCGCACGCCGCAAGACGCGGTGGATGAAAGCCGCTGATACCTGCGGGGAAGTCTCGTGCAGGAGCGGCTTCAGCCGCGATGGGCGTGACCGGCGAAGGCCTGTCGCGGCTGAAGCAGCTTCTACGCGGTCACACCTCGGTCCGCTGTGGCAATGAGCGCGATGGGAGGCCTTCGGATGTCACCACCGCGCCGACATACATCGTAGCGAGGCCTGTTCCGCGGTGTTCATTGCGCAGCGACGCGGGCCGACACGTCCAGCGCCAGCAGCGCCTGCGCGGTCTGCTGCGCCTGCACGCGCAGCTCGGGGATCGCCAGGCTTTCCCACAGGCTGCCGATGCGCAGGCTGCCGAGCACGCGGATACGCGGCGTGGCGCGGCCGTCGGCGTCGAGCAGCGCGCCGTCGGCGGCGCTGCCCACGCCGATGCCGTGCGGCCCCGGCTGCGCATGGCCGCAACCCAGCAACTGGTGCAGCAGCGGATTGCGCATGGTCTGGACGCGCAGTTCGACGCCGGTGGCGTTGATCACGCAGTGGGCGTCGAGCTGCAGCGGCACGCCGTCTGCGCCCATGCCGTTGACCTGCACGCAGGCGCCGACCGGGAACACCGTGTCCAGCCGCGCGCGGTGCAGGCGCAACTGGCCGACCCGGCGCATCGCCTGCAGCTGCGCGAACACCGGCGCGGCAATGCGATGCCGGTGCACGTCCCAGTAGCGCACCACGTGGCGCAGGAAGCGGCGCTGCTCGGTGATCGACAGCGATTGCCACAGCGCCTGGCTCAGCGGGCGTATCCGGTCCATCACGCTCTGCCAGGGCCGGCCCTGCGCCTGTGCCGCGGCGGCGTGGCGACGCAGCGCGCGCACGCGCTGGCGCAGCGGCATCGCCAGCAATGCCTGCGCATCGAAGTCGGCCGGCGCGCCATGCGCGGCATGCGGCAACGGCAGCAAGGCGTGCCGCGAGACCACATGCACCGGGCCGCGGTGCGCGTTGGCCAGCAGGGTCAGCACGCTGTCGGCCATGCTCAGCCCGGAGCCGACGATGCACACCGTGGCCTCGCGCGGAATCGCCTGCAACTGCGCATAGTCCCAGGCCTCGATCCGCGACGGCGCGTCGAGACTGGGGGCACCGCGCGCCGGCAGCGGACGCAGGCTGTTGCCCAGCGCCAGCACGGTGGCGCCAGCGTGCAGCTGTCCACCGTCGTGCAATTGCAGAATCTGACCGCCGGTCGGCTGCGGATGCAGCGCCAGCACCCGCGCCTGGTGCCATTGCAGGCGCGCCGGCCCGGCGGTCTGCGCCTGCCACAGGCGTGCGCGCAGATAGGCGGCGTAATGGCGGCGCTGCACATAGGCCTCGGCCAGTGCGGCGCGCGACAGCTGCGGATACAACGCCTGCTGCTGCAGCCAGTCGAGGAAGTCGTCGGGCGCGTCGGCGAAGGCGCTCATGCGCCCGGCCGTCACGTTCAACAGGTGTTCGGCGCAGGGCGTCGCATAGGCCACGCCCTGCGCCAGCGCCGGCTGCGATTCGATCAATTGCACGCGCAGCGCGGTGCCGGCCTGGCGCAGCAACTGCAGCGCGACCAGCACGCCGGCCGCGCCGCCGCCGACGATGGCGATGTCGCAGTCGTCGTCGGCCGGTTCGCTGGGCACAAGCTCATTCATGCCGCGATTGTAAGGGAAGCCCCCACCGGCCCGGCCCGCGGCTGAGAACCGTGGTGCATGTGCCGGCACCGATCGCGCATGAGCGCGTCATGCGCCTGTCATCGGCATGCGTCACATCAGTGCATCGGCGAGGCGCGCGATGCCTTCGCGGCTGCGCCGCCAGGCCGGTCGCTTGCGCCAGTCCTGCAACGTCAGCACCCGCGCATCGGCCAGGTAGTCGGCCTCCACCGCGCGCAGCCGCTGCACCACCGCAGCGCTGTAGCACAGCATGCCGACCTCGGCGTTCAATGCGAACGAGCGGATGTCCAGGTTGATCGAGCCGACCAGGGCGATGCCCTCGTCCACGCTCAGGTGCTTGGCGTGCAGGAAGCACGGCCGGTACAGCGCGATCTTGACCCCGCTGCGCAGCAGTTCGTCGTAGTACGCCTCCTGCGCCCAGGCGGTGAGCCGCTGGTTGTTGCTCTCGGACAGGATCAACTGCACGTCCACCCCGGACAGCGCGGCGATGCGCAGCGCGCTGAGCGTGGCCTCGTCCGGCACGAAATACGGCGTGACCATGACGATGCGCCGCCGTGCCAGATGGATCAGCGCGTTGACCGTGTCGCGGGCGTTCTCGAACGGGTACGCCGGCCCGCTGGGCAACAGCTGCGCGGCGACGCCGCCGCCGTGGATGGAGGCGGGCGCGACCACGCTCAGGCGTTGCCCGGTCTCGATGAACCAGTCGCTGGCGAACACCGCTTCCAGGTGCGCCACCACCGGTCCCTGTACTCGCGCCACCAGCTCGCGGTTGGGATGGCCGGGGACGAACTGCGGTTCGGCCAGGTTCTGCGAACCGATGTAGCCGACACGGTTGTCGATCACCGCGATCTTGCGGTGGTTGCGCAGGTCCATGCGGCCGCTGCGGCGCCAGCGCAGCCCGCCCGGCAGCAGCGCCTGCACCTCGACCCCGGCCGCATGCAGGCGCTTGCGGTAGCGGCGCAGGCCGCGGCGGCCGCCGCGCGCATCCAGCAACAGCCGGCACTGCACGCCGCGCGCGGCGGCGCGCAGCAGCGCCGCGCTCACCGCATCGCCGACCGCGTCGTCGAACATCAGGTAATACAACAGGTGCACGCGCTCGACCGCCGCGTCGATGTCGTCGATCAGCGCCTGCAGCGAGGGCGCGTAGCGGTCGAGCAGCTCGACGCTGTTGCCGTGGGTCGGCATGAAGTCGCCCTGGCGCTCGACCAGCGGCACCACTTCGGCGACCACGGTATCGGCCGGCGGCGCCCAGCGCAGCGCGGTCAGCGGCACCTGCTGCTCGCGGATCACCTGCGAGGCCAGCGCCTGGCGCCGGACGCGCTCGCGCGACAGCCACGGGTGGCCGAGCAACAGGTACAGCGGCAGCCCCAGCAACGGCACGAAGCCCACCAGCAACAGCCAGCTGCGCGCCGCGCCCGGCGTGGTGCGGGTGGGGATCCACAACAGCGCCACCAGCCGGATCAGCCAGTCCAGCGCCAGCAGCCACGTGCCTTCCAACCAGACCGGCAGCATCGCGATCCTCGCAACCCAGGTCGCCCGATTCTGCGGACTGCGCCGGCAAACGCAACCATGGCCGCAGCGGCGGTGCGCTTTTTCCTTGTTCCAGACGCACGAAACCCGCCTTGCGGCGGGTTCCGTGTGCAACGTGAGCAGCGATCCGAGGATCAGCCGATCACTTGATCTTGCCTTCCTTGTACAGGACGTGCTTGCGCACGACCGGATCGTACTTGAGGAATTCCATCTTCCCCGGGGTGTTCTTCTTGTTCTTGTCCGTGGTGTAGAAGTGGCCGGTACCGGCCGAGGAAATCATACGGACCTTATCGCGCTTGCCTGCCATGATGCTCTACTCCTCAGACCTTTTCGCCGCGCGCACGCAGCTCAGCCAGAACGGTGTCGATGCCGTTCTTGTCGATGGTGCGCAGCGCGTGCGCGGAAACCTTCAGCTTGACCCAGCGGTTCTCGCTGGCGACCCAGAAGCGACGCTCGTGCAGGTTGGGCAGGAAACGACGGCGGGTCTTGTTGTTGGCGTGGGAGACGTTGTTACCCGTCTGCACACGCTTGCCGGACACTTGGCATACGCGGGACATTGCGCACCTCGATAGTAGTTTGGTCGCCCATAGCCTGGGAGACGGCGGCCCCGGCAGCCCTGCGGCCACCACGCGACGTGGGAAATCAAGCGGTTACGCTGGGAAAGGCCGGCCGGAGATCGCGCATCCGGCCGCCGGCCCCGACCTCGTCGGGCACAGCGAGCCGCGCATTATGCAGGCGATCAAGGGCTTGTGCAAGTTGTCCACAGGGCCAGGCGCCGCGCGCAGATCCGGGCGGATGGACCAGGCGGGCGTTGCTATTGTATCCGGCGCAAGCCGCTTGCTAGCCTCGCCCAGACCATGCGCCGCCTGTTCCGTCCACTGCGTACCTCCCTGCTGATGCTGCTGCTGGCGGCGTTCGTGGTCGTGCCGGTGGCCGATGCGCTGGCCTGCGCGCTGGAGCCGGAATCGGCCGACGCCGTGCACGCGCCCGCCGCGGCGCATGCCGATGGCGAGGACAGCGACGGCAAGCATGCCGGCGCCTGCAGCCACAACCATTGCCACCACTCGAATCTGAGCCTGCCGGCGAGCGCCCTCGCCGTGTTCGGCGCGCCGCGACCGGCGCGCTGGATGCAGGCCGTCGACGCCCCCCCTGCAGGCGTCGTCCAGGACGGATTGAAGCGCCCACCCAGAGCGTGAGTTGAGCGTGTCCCGCGATCGCGGGTTTCCGTTTCCCTCACCTCTGGAATTTCCTCATGTCGACTCCGACACGTCGGCCGCCGCGCGCGGCCGGGCGGGTCGTCGCCGTGCTGCTGGGCCTGGCTCCGGCCGCGCTGGCGATGGCGCAGACCGCCCCTTCGTACGACACCTTGCTGCAACGTCTCGATCAACTGCCCGGCAGCCGCGTCGGCGCGGCGCTGACCGAGGCCGCCGATGCGCGCGCCGAACAGGCGCGGGCGCTGCCCAACCCGTCGCTGTCCTGGTCCACCGAAAACGCCTGGGGCAGCGGCACTTATGCGGGCACCGACCGGGCCGAAACCTCGCTGACCCTGTCGCAACCGCTGGAACTGTGGGGCCAACGCGGCGCGCGCATCCGCGCGGCCCGCGCCGACGCCGACAGGGCCGCCCTGCGCGGCACGCAGAGCCGCAGCGAGGCCGCCGGCGAGGTGGCCTCGGCCTACGCGCTGGCCGAAAGCGCACTGCGCCGCTACGCGCTGGCCGAGGAAGCGCTGGGCCTGATCCGCGACGATGCGGCCGCCGTCGAGGCGATGGTCGCGCAGGGCCGCGAGCCGCGACTGCGCGCGGTGCAGGCGCGCAGCGAAGTGGCCGATGCCACCGCGGCGCTGGATGAAGCGCAGGCGTTCCGCGACGCGGCGCTGGCGCGCCTGGCGGCGATCGCCCTGCTGGAGACGCCGGTGCAGTCCCTCGATGGCAGCCTGCTCGACCGCACGCCGCCGTCGCCGCGCGCGACCGAGGCGGCAGCGCTGCCAGTGCGCATCGCCGCTGCGGAAGCCGAGGCCGCTGATCGCCTAGTCGAAGTGGAGCGCAAGCGTGCCCTGCCCGAGCTGAGCCTGACCGCCGCGCAGACGCGGTTCCGCGAAGACCGCGCCCACGCCTACACGCTCGGCGTCAGCCTCAGCCTGCCGCTGTTCGATCGCAACCGCGGCGGCATCCGTGCCGCCAGCGCCGAACGGCGCGCGGCGGAGGCACGACTGGAGCGACAACGTCGCACCAGCGCCGCCGACCGCCTGTCCGCGCTGGCCACGCTGAAGGCCGCCGGCAGCCGCACACGCGCCGCCGACGACGGCGTGGCGGCGGCGCAGGAGGCCTACCGCCTGGCCCGCATCGGCGTCGATGCCGGTCGCATCACGCAACTGGAACTGCGCAGCACCCGCGCTGCGCTCATCGCCGCGCGCGGCATTGCCGTGGACGCGCGCCTGGCGCGCGTCGCGGCGGAAATCGAACTGGCCCGCCTGGAAGGGCGCGCGCCGTTCATGGAGGCCCAATGAACCTGTCCCGTCCGATCTCCCTTGCCGGCAGCGTGCTGCTGGCGCTCCTGCTGGCCGCCTGCGCCGGCGACAGGCAGGCCGCCCCGGCGGCCGATGACGCCCACGACCATGGCGCCGAGGGCAAGGACGCAGCCCACGCACCGGTGGCCAAGACCGATGCCACTGCCCACGCGGATGCCGAAACCGGCGACGTGGTGCGGCTGACGCCGCAACAGATCGCCGCCTCCGGCCTGGATGTGGTCGCGGTCGGCCGCGGCGGCGGCGCCTCGGTGCGCCTGGCCGGGCGGGTCGAACCGGCGGTGGGCGCGCGCGCCTCGGTCGCCTCGACGGTGACCGGCCGGGTCGAGCGCGTGCTGGTCGCGCCAGGCGACGCGGTGCAGGCGCAGCAGCCGCTGGCCATCGTGGTCAGCGGCGAGGCCGCGGTGTTCCGCGCCAATGCGCTGGCGGCCGCGGCCGAGGCCAAGGCCGCCGGCTTGGCGCATGCCCGCGACCGCGCCCTGGTCGAACAGGGCGTGGTCGCCCGCCAGGAGCTGGAAACCTCGCACGCGCGGGCGCTGGCGGCGCGGGCGCAGGCTGCCGCCGCGCAGGCGCAGGCCGCGGCCAGCGGCGCCCCCGATGCCAGCGGCCGCGTGCGCATCGTCAGCCCGGTGGCCGGCATCGTCGGCAACGTGCAGGTCACGCCCGGCAGCGTGGTCGCCGCCGGAAGCGTGGTGGCCGAGGTCGCCGATCCGGCGATGAACGAGCTGGTGTTCAGCGCGCCGCCGGCGCTGGCGGCGCAGGTCGCGCCCGGCATGGCGCTGGAGGTGCGCGGGACGGGCGGCAGCTTCGCCGCCCGGGTCACGGCGGCGGCGGCCGACTTGCGCCAGCAGGGTGGCGCCGCGGTGATCCGCGCGATGCCGGTCGCTGCGCCCCTGCCGGCGGCCGGCTCGCCGGTCTCGGCGGTGCTGGTCGCCGACGGCCAGGACAGCGCGCTCAGCGTCCCCGCCGATGCGGTGCAGACCGTCGAGGGCCGCAACGCGGTGTTCGTGGCGGTCGCGGGCGGCTTCAAGGCGCAGCCGGTGCTGGTCGGGCGGCGCGCCGGCGACCGCATCGAGATCCTCGGCGGACTGCGCGGCGACGAACGCATCGTCGGCGCCAACGCCTTCCTGCTCAAGGCCGAACTGGCCAAGGGCGACGCCGACCACGGCCACTGAGGAGGCGACCATGTTCAAGCTGATCATCGACACCGCCGTGCGCCACCGCTGGCTGGTGGTGGCGCTGGCCGCGCTGCTCGCCGCCGTGGGCCTGTTCCAGTTGGGCAGGCTGCCGATCGACGCGGTACCGGACATCACCAACCGCCAGGTGCAACTCAACACGGTGGCGCCGGCCCTGACCCCGGAGCAGATCGAACGGCAGGTGACCTACCCGCTGGAAACCGCGCTGGCCGGCATTCCCGGCCTGACCGCCACCCGCTCGCTGTCGCGCAACGGCTTTTCGCAGGTCACCGCGATCTTCACCGATGCGACCGACCTCTACTTCGCCCGCCAGCAGGTGGCCGAGCGTATGCGCGAGGCGGCCGAGGCGTTGCCCGACGGCGTGACGCCACGGCTGTCGCCGGTGACCACCGGCCTGGGCGAGGTGCTGATGTGGACGGTGGACTTCACCGCGTTCGACCCGGCGCGGGTGGCGCGACCGGGCGCGGCGGGCTGGCAGGCCGGGGAGGTCTACCGCACGCCGGACGGCGAGCTGCTGCGCACGCCGCAGGAGCGCACCACCTATCTGCGCACCGTGCAGGACTGGATCATCGCGCCGCAGATGCGCTCCAGCCCGGGCCTGGCCGGCGTCGATACGGTCGGCGGCTACGTCAAGGAATACGGCGTGCATCCGGACACTGCCAGACTGGCCGCGCACGGCCTGGGCCTGGCCGACCTGGTCGCCGCCCTGCAGCGCGCCAACGTGCAGGCCGGCGCCGGCTTCGTGCAGCGTGCCGGCGAAGGCCTGGTGGTGCGCGCAGACGGCCTGGCGCTGAGCGCCGACGATCTCGCGCAGGCGCCGGTGACCATCCGCAACGGCATCGTGGTGCGCGTGGCCGACGTGGCCGAGGTCGCCTCCGGTCGCGCCCCGCGCCTGGGCGCGGCCAGCCGCAACGGCCACGAGGCGGTGCTGGGGACCGCGCTGATGCTCGCCGGCGGCAACAGCCGCACTGTGGCGCAGGCCGCGGCCACGCGGCTGGCGCAGGTGAACGCGTCGCTGCCGCCTGACATCGTGGCGGCGCCGGTGCTGGACCGCAGCGTGCTGGTCAACGCGACCATCAGGACCGTGGCCAGGAACCTCACCGAGGGCGCGCTGCTGGTGGTGGTGATCCTGTTCCTGCTGCTGGGCAACCTGCGCGCGGCTGCGATCACCGCGCTGGTGATTCCGCTGTCGTTCCTGTTCGCGGTGATCGGCATGCACCGCTTCGGCATCAGCGGCAACCTGATGAGCCTGGGTGCGCTGGACTTCGGCATCCTGGTGGACGGGGCGGTGATCGTGATCGAAGCGACCCTGCTGTTGCTCGGCCAGCGCCGCGCCGCGCTGGGCCGTGCGTTGAGCGCGACCGAGCGCCTGGGCGTGGCCGCCGAGGCGGCGCGCAAGATGGCGCGGCCGGCCGCCTTCGGTCAGTTGATCATCCTGCTGGTGTTCGCGCCGATCCTCACCCTGGAGGGGGTGGAGGGCAAGACGTTCCAGCCGATGGCGGCCACCTTCATGCTGGCCCTGGTCGGTGCGTTCCTGTTTTCCTTCACCTTCGTGCCGGCGATGGCGGCGCTGCTGGTGCGCGAGCCGCCGCTGCCGGACGACGCGGCGCATGCGGCCGAGGGCGCGCACGAAACATGGCTGCTCCGCGCGCTGCGCACGCGCATCGCACCGGTGATCCGCACCGCCGTCGCGCATCCGCGCACGGTCGCCGGCGGTGCGGTGGCGATGCTGCTGGCGGGCGTCGGCGCGTTCGCGCTGCTGGGCCGCGAATTCATGCCGACGCTGGACGAAGGCAATGTGGCGATGCAGGCGCTGCGCGTGCCGTCCACCTCGCTGGAACAGTCGCTGGCGATGCAGCTGGCGCTGGAAAAGGCCATCGCCGCGCAGCCGGAAGTGGCGACGGTGTTCTCGCGGACCGGCACCGCCGAGGCGGCGATCGACCCGATGCCGACCAACATCTCCGACAGCGTCATCGTGCTCAAGCCGCGCAAGGACTGGCCCGATCCGGCGCTGGACAAGGAGCGGCTGGTGGCCCGCCTGGAGGCGCTGGCGGGACAGCAGCTCGGCAACAGCTTCGAGTTCAGCCAACCGATCGAATTGCGCTTCAACGAACTGATCTCCGGCGTGCGCACCGACCTGGCGGTGATGATCTTCGGCGACGACTTCGGCCAGTTGCAGAAGGTGGCCGAGCAGATCGCATCGACGCTGCGCGCGGTGGAGGGCGCGGCCGACGTGCGGGTGGAGCAGATTTCCGGGCTGCCCACGCTGGATGTAAGCATCGACCACACGGCGGCGGCGCAGGTCGGGCTGAGCGCGGCGGATGTGAGCGACGCGCTGGCCACCGGCATCGGCGGCCGCGCCGCCGGCAAGATCTTCGAGGGCGACCGCCGCTTCGACGTGGTGGTGCGGATGGACGATGCCGCGCGCAACGACCCGGATCAGCTGGCCGCGCTGCCGATCGCCACGCCGACCGGACAGGTGATCCCGCTGTCGTCGGTGGCGCGCATCGCCGTCAGCGAAGGGCCGAACCAGATCAGCCGCGACAACGGCAGCCGCCGCGTGGTGGTGCAGGCCAACGTGCGCGGCCGCGACCTGGGCGGCTTCGTCGGCGCAGCGCAGGCCGCGGTGGCCGACATACCGTTGCCGCCGGGTGCCTACCTGGCCTGGGGCGGCCAGTTCGAGAACCTGCAGCGTGCCGAGCGGCGGCTGGCGACCGTGGTGCCGGTGGTGTTCCTGCTGATCGGCGGCCTGCTGTTCATGGCCCTGCGCAGCGTCAAGGAAGCGGTGCTGGTGTTCAGTTGCGTGCCGCTGGCGCTGGTCGGCGGCCTGCTCGCCCTGCTGCTGCGCGGCATGCCGTTCTCGGTGTCGGCCGCGGTGGGCTTCATCGCCGTCTCCGGCGTGGCCACCTTGAACGGCCTGGTGCTGATGCAGGCGATCCGCGAGCGCCTGGAGGCCGGCGACCTGCCGCTGCAGGCGGCGATCGACGGCGCGGGCAGCCGCATCCGCGCGGTGTTGACCACCGCGCTGGTCGCGATCGTCGGCTTCATTCCGATGGCGATCGCCAGCGGCTCCGGTGCGGAGGTGCAGAAACCGCTGGCGACGGTGGTGATCGGCGGGCTGATCACCGCCACCGCCCTGACCCTGCTGGTGCTGCCGACCTTCGCCGCACGCGTGGCCGGGCCACGCCACGCCGGCTGATCCGCCGCAGGCCGGCGCCCTTCCCGCAGGAAGCGGCGCCGGCCTGCGCGGCAGCGATCAGGCCTTCTTCTTGCGCGCGGCGATGTAGGCGCGGATCTGCTGCTGCAGTACCGGCAGCGGCACCGAGCCCTGCTGCAGCACCGCGTCGTGGAAGGACTTGATGTCGAAGTCCGGGCCGAGTTCGCGCTCGGCCTCGGCGCGCAGGTCGAGGATGGTCAGTTCGCCGAGCTTGTAGCTCAGCGCCTGCCCCGGCCAGGAAATGTAGCGGTCGACCTCGGTGGTGACCTCGTGCTCGCTGAGCGCGGTGCGCTCGCGCAGGTAGGCCTGCGCCTGCGCGCGGGTCCAGCCCTTGTGGTGGATACCGGTGTCGATCACCAGGCGGCAGGCGCGCCACATCTCGTAGCTGAGCCGGCCGAAGTCCTCGTAGGGCGTGGCGTAGATGCCCATCTCCTTGCCCAGCTTCTCGGCGTACAGCGCCCAGCCCTCACCGTAGGCGGAGATGTAGTTCTCGCGGCGGAACGCCGGCTGCGCGCCCTGCTCCTCGGCCAGCGCGCCCTGCAGCGAATGGCCCGGCGAAGACTCGTGCAGGGTCAGCGCCGGCAGGTTGTAGAGCGGCCGCGACGGCAGGTCGTAGGTGTTGAGCCAGTAGGTGCCGACGCCGCCACGGCCGGCGGTCCAGAACGGGGCGATGTCCGCCGGCACCGGCACGATGGTGAAGCGCCCGCGCGGCAGCGTGCCGATGAACTTGCCGACCTCCCCGTCCACGCGCTTGGCGATCCACGCGGCGCGATCGAGCAGTTCCTGCGGCGTCTTCACGTAGAACTGCGGATCGGTGCGCAGGAACTGCAGGAATGCCGGGAAGGTCTTCTGCCCGGCCGGCGCGTGAAAGCCGACCTGCTGGATGATCGCGTCCATCTCCCTCTGGATCCGCGCCACCTCGCGCAGGCCGAGCTGATGGATCTGCTCGGGGTCCATGTCCAGCGTGGTGTACTCGCGGATCTGCTGCCGGTAGTAGGCCTTGCCGTCCGGCAGGGCTTCGGCCGCCAGCGTGGTGCGCGCCTGCGGCATGTACTCCTGGCGATAGAAGGTCAGCAGCTGCGCGTAGGCCGGGATCACCTTGTCGCGCAGCGCGGCCTGCGCCTGCGCGCGCAGTTGCGCCTGCTCGGCGGCGGGAATCTGCGCCGGCATCTGCTTGAACGGCGTGTACAGCACCGCCGCGGTCGGATCCTTCAGTTCGGCCACGGTGGCGATGGCGCCATCGCGGCCGTCGAGCACCGCGCGCGGCACGCTGAAGCCGCGCTTGAGCCCGGCGCGCATGTTGTCGGTCTGCTGCGCGAAGTAGCGCGGCACGTCCTCCAGCCGCGCGATGTAGGCGCGGTACTCGTCGGGCGTGCGCAGCGTGCGCCGGGCCATGAACGCCAGGTCCGACCAAAACGCGCTGTCGGAATTGAACGGCATCTCGTAGGCGCGCAGGCGCACCGCCGCGGCCAGGTTCTCCACCTGCGGCCGGTACACCGCCAGGTTGACCTGGTTCTCGGGCGAGAGCTGGGCCGCATCGAGCGTGTCCAGCTGCCGCAGCACGTCCTCCCACACCTTCAGGCGCGCCGCCTGCGACGCCGCGCCGACGTCGGGCAGATGGGTGTTGTCGCCGCTGCTGTCGCTGTCCTCGTCGGCCTGGCCGAGCTGCGCCTGGCGCCAGGCCCACTCCTTCTCGTAGATGGCCTGGAAGCGCGCATCGGCGGCGTTGGCGTTGGCCGTGGCCGGTGTTGCACTGGACGCTGCCGACGCCGGCGGTGCGGCCAGTGCGGGCGTGGCCACGGCGAACGCGATCAGCAGGGAAACGGCCAGCGGGGTCTTGGCGAGCATGGGCATGGGCGGCACACGACGGGAACGGATCGCCGATGATCGCATCACCGCCCGGCCTGGCGGGTGGGCCGGAAGTCCTGTGTGGGGCAATGCAGGGAACGGAAACGCACTTCGCAGCGGTTGTACCGGGCTGCAACTCAGGAACTGCATCGCTGGCTTAGCTATAAATATGGCTGTAGCTCTGGCTGGCTGCGGCAGCCGCTGCGGCTGCGGCTGCGGCTGCCGCTGCCGCTGCCGCTGCGCAGGATGGCTTCCCATTGTGGGAGGGAATTCAGTCCCGACGCGCGGTCGCTCCGCCTGCGACAGCATCCAGCAGCAACTGCAGCCATTGCAGCGGTCGCAGGCCTGCTGGTGCCGACATCGACCATGCGACCGCAAGCCTCACCGTCGGTCTGCACGGCATCACGCCGTCGCACTTGCACCCGAGCATGATGTCGCGCACGGCGCGGTAGCGGCCGGACACAGCCAAACCGCATCCCAGTACGGGTAGTCGCCGACGCGGCGCACCAGACCGGCGCGCAACGGGTCGGCGACGATGTAGCGCGCTGCCGGCAGCAACTGCCGCGCGTCGCGCAGTGCACGATCGTGGAACCCCTCCATCCACACGGCGCCGCCGCGGCCCCGCGCATGATTGGCCGCCCTGGCGGCGCGGCCCTTGGCATCGCGCACGACGGTTGGCAGAGCAGCACCGCGCTCGAGCATGACCAGCCCATGCCAGTGATCGGGCATCAGCACCCAGCACAGAAGCTGCGCGCCGGCCCAGGTATCGGCATGGCCCAGGCAGGACGCGGCTGCCCACGCGCAGCGCCAGTCCTCGAACAGGCGCTGGCGCTGCCAGGTCACTGTGGTGACCAGATAGATGCGCCCGGTCTCGCTCCAGCGTCCTGCACGCAGCGCGCGGTAACCTCGGGGAGTTCTGCTTTGCATGACGCCAGGGTTGCAGGGCGGATCATGCGGGACCATCGGGAATCGACCGGTACAGGCGTGGGGAAACTCACAGGCGTGGCGTCAGAAAGCCGGTGCTCGCTGCTGTGTGAAGCAGAGGGCGGCACTACCGAGACCTGAAAGATTCACGCGTCGGGACTGAAGTCCCTCCCACATGGGGAGCCTTGGCGTCATCGGCGGCAATGACGGTAGAACCACTGAGGTGTGGAAGATGCGCGCGTCGGGACTGAAGTCCCTCCCACAATGGCGGATCGCCATCGGAGGGTGTTACGTGCCGCCTGCGATCATGCGCCGCCTGCAATCGCGCGCAGCGGCACCGCACTCAATGCGAGGCGCGGTCGCGGTGCCAGCCGCGGTGCTTGATGTCCAGGTACAGGCTGTAGAAGGCAGTGAAGGCGGGGAACAGGTTCTGCAGCACGCCCACCGAGTCCTGCTTGGCCGAGAACATGAAGTAGCTCAGCGTCATCAGGCTGCCGATCACGCTCATGTACCAGAACAGCCGCGGGATCACCGGCTTGCCGGCGCGCTTGGAGGCGACGAACTGCACCAGCCAGCGGCCGCCGAACATCAGCGCGCCGACGTAGCCGATCAGCTTCCAGCCGGTGACGTGCAGCCCGGTCCAGTACAGCGCCTGGATCGGTTCGTTGAGGAAATGCGCGTCCATCTCAGCGCTCCTGCACCGCGGTGCGGCGGCTGCGCGCGATCAGCCAGGCCACGCCGCGCAGGTCGCGGATGCCGACCAGGGCGCGGTTGAGGTTGTTGTACTTGGAGACGCCGGAGGTGCGGTGACGGTGATTGACCGGCACGCTCAGGGTCTGCCAGCCGGCGCGCTGCATCAGCGCGGGCAGGTAGCGGTGCATGTGATCGAAGTACGGCAGGTCCAGGAACGCCTCGCGCTCGAACAGCTTGATGCCGCAGCCGGTGTCCGGGGTGTCGTCGCGCAGCATGCGTGCGCGGATCGCGTTGGCCCACTTCGATGCCCAGCGCTTGCTGCCCGAATCCTGCCGCGACACCCGCCAGCCGGCGAACAGCTTGACCAGCGGCTCGGCTGCCTGGCGCGCGGCCAGCAGCTTGGGGATGTCGGCCGGATCGTTCTGGCCGTCGCCGTCCAGGGTGGCGATCCACAGCCCGCGCGCGGCCTTGACGCCGTTGCGCACCGCGGTGCTCTGCCCGCTCTGGCTGACATGGTGCAGCACGCGCAGCTCCGGCGTGGACGCCTTCAGCCCTTCGAGCACCGCCAGGGTGTCGTCGCGCGAATGGTCGTCGACGTAGACGATCTCGAAATCGATCGTGCCGCGCAGCGCGGCGACGATCTCGGCGACCAGCGGCGGCACGTTGTCGCGCTCGTTGAACACCGGGACGACGACGGAGAGGGAAAGCTGGCTCATGGATTCGGCAAGGCTGGGCGCGGGGCGCGCGTGGGGGAAAAAGCGGCAGGCATTGTGCCGCGGACCGATGATCCGCGGATGAAGCGTCAGGCGGCGGCGCCGAAATACTCCCGGCACCAGGCCACCACCTGCGGCAGGCCGACCTCGATCGGGGTGCTCGGATCGAAGCCGAACGCGGCGTGGGCCCGCGCAGTATCGGCCATCGTCTCGATCATGTCGCCCGGCTGCATCGGCCGATACTGTTTCTCGGCGCTGCGCCCGGCGGCGTCCTCGATCACCGCGATGAAGCGCTCCAGCTCCACCGGGGTGTGGTTGCCGAGGTTGAACACGCGGTGCGGTACCGGCTCGCTGGAGGGGTGATCGAGCGCGCCGAGCACGCCGGCGACGATGTCGGCGACGAAGGTGAAGTCGCGGCGCATGCGGCCGTGGTTGAACACCTCGATCGGGCGCCCGGCCAGCACCGCGCGGCTGAACAGCAGCGGCGCCATGTCCGGACGGCCCCAGGGGCCGTACACGGTAAAGAAGCGCAGCCCGGTGGCGCGCAGGCCGTACAGCTGCGCATAGGTGTGCGCCATCAGCTCGTTGGCGGCCTTGGTCGCCGCGTACAGCGAGCGCGGCTGGTCGATGCGCTGATCCTCGGAGAACGGCGGCGTCGCCGAATCGCCGTACACCGAGCTGCTGGAGGCATAGACCAGATGCTCCACGCCGCGGTGCCGGCACAGCTCCAGCATGTTGACGAAGCCGACCAGGTTGCTGTCGACGTAGGCATAGGGGTTCTGCAGCGAATAGCGCACCCCGGCCTGCGCGGCCAGGTGCACCACGCGGGTCGGCTGCACCTCGTCGAACAGCGCGGCCAGGCCGTCGCGGTCGGTCAGGTCCAGGGTGCGGATGTCCGCGTTCGCGCACAGCGCGGCGACGCGGTCGCGCTTGAGCTGCGGGTCGTAGTAGTCGTTGTAGTTGTCCAGGCCCACCACCAGTTGCCCGGCGGCGCGCAGCGCACGGACGGTGTGGGCACCGATGAAGCCGGCGGCGCCGGTGACGAGGATGGGCATGGCGAAAGTCCTGGAAAGCGTGGAACAGCGTGCGCGGTGTGTGGATCGGAACGGCAGGTCAGAACAGCCCGAAGCGCTTGCGGGCGACATTGGGCCGGGCGGGATCGATCACGTCCTGCAGGCCTTTGGCGTCGAAGCGGTCCATCAGCGCCTCGGCGCCCTTCTTCAGCTTGAGCGCCATTTCTTCCGGATACAGCGGCACCAGGGTCATGAACACGATGGTCTTGTCGGCATCGACGACCAGTTCCCCAAACGCCTCGGGCGTGCTCACCGGCGGCAGCACGATCGCCCCGTCGAAGCCGATGCCGGGCGCGTACGGTTCGGCCGGGTGACCGTTGGGCACGGTGTGGCCGAAGCCCAGCCAGGTGTCGTACTTGTGCGGCAGCCGCGCCAGGGTCTTGAGCAGGCGCAGCGGCCAGTAATGGCGCTCATCCTGGAAATCTTCGTACTCGATCGGCCAGTCGGGCGGCAGGGTCAGCATCAGCTCCATGAAGCGCGGTGCCCCCACGCCCTCGGGCACGGCCATCGGCAGGTCGCTCATCCCCGAGGTGACCAGCCGCAGATACGGCACCTCGTCGGTGGCGGGCACCACATGCACATCCAGATGCACGGTGTCGGAGATGATCTCGTGCAGCACGCCGGCGACCGGCCCCAGGTGGCGTTCGATGTGCGCGCCGATCTGCTCCAGGCAGGACTCGCCGCTCGCCAGCGCGAACGGTTTTTCCTCGCGGTGCTGCAGGATCGGGCTGCCGCCCGGGCTGATCTGCGTGTCCTCGTTGCTCATGCAATGCTCCGGTTGCTGGCCAGCGCCGCGGCGCGCGGCCTCAGCGCAGGGTCAGCGGCGCGTCCTTGGCCAGCGCCGCCTTGCGCTCCTTGCTGAATTCCCACCACGGGCGCGGCGTCTCGCCCTGCATGAAGCGCACGATCGACAGGAACACGTCGATCACGCAGTGGTCGTGCATCACCCCGGTGCGCAGACACAGCTGTGCGTACATGTCGTAGGGATCGCGGCCCTGCAGATGCGCCGGCACGCGGATGCCGATCAGGCGCAGGTCCTTCTCGCAGGCCGGCCCGACGTTGGGCAGGTCGGTCAGGCGCAGCAGGTGGTGACGGTCGACCTTGCTGGGATGCATGGCGGGGACGGTCCTGGCGGACGCGGGCGGCGGCGCTCAGGCCTGCCGCGGGCGCAGTTTCTCGAGCACGCCGTCCAGCGTGTCCAGGTCGGTGTAGTGGATCACCAGCTTGCCCTTGCCGCCGCGGCCATGGGCGATGGACACCTTGGTGCCCAGCGACTCGGACAGCTCGGTTTCCAGCGAGGCGATGTCGGCCTGCGGCGCGGTGCGCGCCGGCTTGGCCTTGCGATTGCTCGGCACCTTGCCGGCGGCGAACTGCTGCGCACGGTGCTCGACCTCGCGCACCGACCAGCCCTGGTCGGCGGCATCGGAGGCCAGGCGACTGGCCAGCTCCGGCGACAGCGTCAGCAGCGCGCGCGCATGGCCCATCTCCAGGCGCCGCGCTTCCAGCAGCGCGCGGATCGCCGGCGGCAGTTCCAGCAGGCGCAGCAGGTTGGACACCGACGCGCGCGAGCGGCCCACCGCCTCGGCGGCCTCGGCGTGGGTCAGCGAGAACTCGTCGATCAGCCGCTGCAGCGCCTGCGCCTCTTCCAGCGGGTTGAGATCCTCGCGCTGGATGTTCTCGATCAGCGCCATGGCGATGACGGTGCGATCGTCCAGCTCGCGCACCACCACCGGCACCTCGCTGAGGCCGGCCAGTTGCGAGGCGCGCCAGCGGCGTTCGCCAGCGACGATCTCGAAACTGCCCGGCGCCAGTTCGCGGGCGACGATCGGCTGGATCACGCCCTGCGCCTTGATCGACTCGGCCAGCTCCTGCAGCTTAGCCTCGTCCATCTCCTGGCGCGGCTGGTACTTGCCCGGCTGCAGCTGCCCGACCGGCAGGCGGCGCAGGCTCTCGCCCGGCTGCAGCTCGGCGGTCGGCGCCGGCGCGGCCGCGCCCTTCGGCCCCAGCAGCGCTTCCAGGCCACGGCCTAGGCCGCGCTTCTTCGCTCCGAGGGCGGGGGGCTTGGCGCTCATCAGATGGTCTCCATGGCCGGCATCGGCCGATTGCGTTCGTTGCGGCGGCGCACGATCTCGCCGGCCAGTCCCAGGTAGGCGACGCCGCCACGCGAGGTACGGTCGTAGCCGACGATGCTCTGGCCATGGCTGGGCGCCTCGGCCAGGCGCACGTTGCGCGGCACGATGGTGCGGAACACCTTGTCGCCGAAGTGGTTGGTCAGTTCCGCCGACACCGCGTTGGCCAGGTTGTTGCGCACGTCGAACATGGTGCGCAGCACGCCTTCGATCTCCAGCGCCGGGTTCAGCTCGGCGCGCAGCGCCTCGATGGTCTCCAGCAGTGCGGTCAGCCCTTCCAGCGCGTAGTACTCGCACTGCATCGGCACGATCACCGAGTCGGCGGCGGTCAGCGCGTTCAGGGTCAGCAGCGACAGCGCCGGCGGGCAGTCGATCAGGATGAAGTCGTAGGCTTCGCGCAGCGGCGCCAGCGCGGTCTTCAGCCGCTGCTCGCGCGCCGGCTGGTCCATCAGCTGGATCTCGGCGGCGGTGAGATCGATATTGCCCGGCAGCAGGTCGAAGCCTTCCGGCGCGGTCACCCGGATCTGTTCGGCGCTGCTCTCGCCGAGCAGCACGTCGCAGGTGGAGGCGGCCAGCTCGCGCTTGTCGATGCCGCTGCCCATCGTCGCATTGCCCTGCGAGTCCAGGTCCACCAGCAGCACGCGCTGCGACTGCCGCGCCAGCGACGCGGCCAGGTTGACCGCGGTGGTGGTCTTGCCGACGCCGCCCTTCTGGTTGGCGATGGCGATGATGCGGGCCATGCGGGAGCCTCGTCGGCGATGGGGTGGGACCGGGCATTATGCGGTCACAGCCCCCCCTGGCGGAAATCGGGGCCGGCCGCGGCCGCCGCTCAACCGCGCTCGACCACCACCAGGTGGCGGTCGGCGCCCAGGCCGGGGACCTGCAGCGGGTGCACCGTCGGCGCCACCCAACCCGGCGGCAGCGCGGCGATCTCCTCGTCCGGGCGCACGCCCTTCATCGCCAGCAGGCGCCCGCTCGGGCGCAGCAGGTGGCCGCCGACGGCGACGATGCCGGCCAGGGTGTCCAGCGCGCGCGCGGTCAGCAGGTCGTAGGCGCCGGCCTCGTCCAGCGCCTCGGCGCGCGACTCGGCCACGCGCGCGTTGTCCAGGCGCAGCTGGCGCACCGCCTCGCGCAGGAACCGCGCCTTCTTGCCATTGCTTTCGACCAGGGTCACCCGCAGCTGCGGCCGCGCGATCGCCAGCGGAATGCCGGGCAGTCCCGGGCCGGTGCCCAGGTCGGCCAGCGCGCCCTCCTGGGCGAACGGCTGCATCGCCAGCGAATCCAGCAGATGGCGGGTCACCATCTCGTGCGGGTCGCGGATCGCGGTCAGGTTGTAGGTGCGGTTCCAGCGCGTCAGCAGCGCCAGGTAGGCCAGCAGCGGCGGCGCCAGCGCGGCCGCGTCCAGGCCTTGCGCGTGCAGGCCCTGTTCGAGCGCGACGCGGACGGAATCGGGAAGGGAAGCATCGGTCATCGGCGGATTATCGCAGGTGCCGCCGCTGCCCGAAGCGCGCTGCGCTAAGGCGTGGCCTCGACCGGCGCGTCCGCGCACCAGGCCAGCGCCGCCCGGTAGCCGGGCGCGGCCTCCCATTCGTGCAGGTGCCAGGCCTCGGCCGTGCCCAGGCCCGGGTCGCACCAGACCAGGCGCAGCGCGCCGCCGGCGTCCTCGGCGAAGCGCAGCCGGTGCAGGCCGAAGGCGATGCCGTGGCCATGCGCCTTGAGCAGCGCTTCCTTGGCGCACCACAGGCGGAAGAACAGCGCCTCGCGCGCCGGCGCCGCCAGCGCGGCCAGCAGCGCGACCTCGTCCGGGTGGAAGAAGCGCTGCGCCAGTTCCAGCAGGCGCGGCCGTGGCCGCTGGCGCTCGATGTCCACCCCCAGCCGCACGTGCGCGGCGACCGCCACCAGCAGGTAGTCGCCGCTGTGGCTCCAACCGGTGTCCACGTGCGCCAGCGGTGCATGCAGGCCGGGCCGGCCGCGGGCGTCGCGTTGCAGCGGCAATTGCGCCGCCGGCACCGCCAGTTCGCCGGCCAGCAGGCGCCGTGCCTGCGCCTCGCCGGAGGTCCGCGGCGGATGCGGGCGCAGCCACAGCGCCACCGGGCCGAGGCGCCAGTCCGGCGGCTCGGTGCCGTCGGCCACGGGCGGCATCGGCGCGCTCACGCCGCGCCCACAAAGCGCAATGGCCGCTGCGCGGCGGGGCCGACGCTATACGGCCGCTTCACGGCCGCGCTCCTTAAATGGCGCGCACCCCACCGCTCCTGGTGCGGGCAGAACCGAGGAGTCTGACGCATGGGCATCATTATCTGGTTGATCGTCGGCGGCATCGTGGGCTGGCTGGCCAGCATCATCATGCGCCGTGACGCACAGCAGGGCATCATCCTGAACATCGTGGTCGGCATCGTCGGCGCGCTGATCGCCGGTTGGCTGTTCGGCGGCGGCATCAACCAGGCGATCACCCTGTGGACGTTCCTGTATTCGCTGATCGGCGCGATCATCCTGCTGGCGATCGTCAACCTGTTCACCCGCGGTCGCGCGCGCTGACGCGCCGCCCCCGCCGCTTGCGCAAACGCCCGGTTCGCCGGGCGTTTTGCGTTTACGGGCCTGCCGCTCACGGCGCAGCGCGGTCGGCCGGATGGCGCACGCCGTCCTCGACCGGCACCGCGATGGCCAGCGCATACGGGTCCACGCCCTCCAGGCAGCCGACGTTGTAGCCGTACAGGCTGGGATCGGAGCGGCGCCGATGATGCGTGTAGATCCCGCAGGTGCCGCAGAAATAATGCTGCGCGGTATGCGTGTGGAACTGGTACAGGCGCAGCGCCTGCTCGCCCTGGCGGACGTGCAGGGCCGTCAGCGGCACCGAGGCGACGATGGCGCCGCGGCGCCGGCACAGCGAGCAGTTGCAGCGGCGCGGGTCGACGATGCCCTGCGGCAGCTCCAGGTCGATCTGCACCGCACCGCAGTGGCAGCTGAGCCGGTGCAGCGGCGCGATCGCGGTGTCGCCGACCTTGTCGATGCAGCGGCGCACGTGGCGCTCGCTCATGCCGCCGGCTCCAGCTCGACCCAGGCCGGCGCGTGATCGCTGGGACGGTCCCAGCTGCGCGGTTCGCGGTCGATGCCGGCACCGCGGGTGCGCGCCTTCAGCGCCTCGGACACCAGGGTCAGGTCGATGCGCAGCCCCAGGTCGCGGCGGAAGCCGGCCTGGCGGTAGTCCCACCAACTGAAGATGCCGCCGTCGGCATGATGCAGGCGGAAGCCGTCGTGCAGGCCCAGGCCGAGCAGCTTGTGCAGGGCGCCGCGCTCGGCGGTGGAAGTGAGGATGTGGTTGTCGCTCCACACCAGCGGGTCGTGCACGTCGCGCGCGTCCGGGGCGATGTTGAAGTCGCCCAGCACCACCAGCCGCGGATGCCGCTGCAGCTCGTCGGCCAGCCAGGCGTGCACCGCCTCCAGCCAGCGCAGCTTGTAGGCGTACTTGTCGGTGCCCACGTCCTGGCCGTTGACCACGTACAGATTGACGATGCGCAGGTCGCCGATGGTGGCGGCGATGGCGCGCTTCTGCTCGTCCTCCAGGCCCGGCACGCCGATCTGCACGTCGCCGATCGGCAGGCGCGACAGGATCGCCACGCCGTTGTAGGTCTTCTGCCCGGCGAACACGCTGCGGTAGCCGGCCTCGGCCAGCGCCGTGTCGGGAAACTTGTGGTCCTCCAGCTTGGTCTCCTGGATCCCGACCACGTCCGGCGCGAACGCGGCCAGCCACTGTTGCAGGTGCGGCAGGCGCACGTTGAGCGAGTTGACGTTCCAGCTGGCGATCTTCAAGGGAAATCCGGGACGGGGAAGCCGGCCGCTATTCTGACCGCAGCCGCCGCGGCGGCCAAACCGCGGGCACCAGGCCGTTCAGCGCCGCGCGCAGCATTGCGCGAACAGCGCCGGCGCCAGGCTCAGCGCCTGCTGACGCTGCGCCTCGTTCAAGCCGTCGAGCAGTTCGTCGGCACCGAGCGCCTGTTCCGGCGGCGGGAACGGCCGCTCCGGCGCCTGCCGCGCGGCCAGTTGCCAGGCCGCGGCGTACGGCGGATCGGCCACCGCCAGCCAGGGCGCGCGCAGCAGTTGCGCCAAGGCGTCGATCGACGTGCGGTCGCCGTGCAGCGCGCGGTCTTCCAGTTGCGTCACCACGTCCTCGGCATCGCGCTCATCGGCGGCCGACAGCGGAGCGCGTTGCCCTTCCGCGTCGACGCTGCCGGCGCGCGCGACCAACTGCGCCACGCGCTGCGCCAGCAACTGGCGTTGCGCATCGGCATCGCCGCGCGCGGCCGCACTGCGCAGCATCGCCTCGATCTGCGCGGCACCGAGTCCGACAACGCCGCGACAGGCCGCGAGACGTTGCCGTTCGGCCGTCCGGCGTGCCGCGGCGTCCTCGGCGTCTGCGCCCGGCAGCACCGCCGGGCGGGACGGCGGCGCTTGCGCGCGTTGCCGGCAATCCAGCGCCAACAGCGCGGTGGCGGTCAGACGCTGCGCCTCGCTGGTGCCGGCCGCCAGCGCCGCATCGGGCGGCGTGGTCGCGGACACCGCCAACGGCGACGGTGCTGCCGAGCGCGGTAGCGCCGGTGCCTGCACCTTGCTCGCGGCAACGGCGGGTGCGGCCGTCGGCGGCATCAGCTTCGCCGCGAGCGCGACCATTCCCACGACCACAACGCCGGCGAACCAACACAGCGGGCGCCGCATCGCCGCCATGCTCAGCGCGCCGCGGCGGTGTAGGCGTCGCGGTCGAACGCCATCGGCTGCGCCTGGCGCAGGCGCTGCATGGCGTCGGCCGCCGCCTGCTCGCGCAGTTGCAGGTCGATCTGCCCGCGCACCGCGTCGAAGCGCGCCGCGGTCTTCGCATCGAGCCGGATCAGGTGGTAGCCGTCGGGGCCGCGCACTGGCGCGGAGACCTGCTCCACCGCGAGCTGGCGGATCGGCGCGTCGAAGGCGTCGGCCAGGTAGCGGCCGAAGGTCGGCGACAACTGCCCACCCTCGCCGGCGGTGGCGGTGTCGTCGGACTCGCGCATCGCCAGCGTGGCGAAATCGGCGCCGCCGTCGAGCTGGCGCTTGAGCGCTTCGGCGCGCTGCAGAGCCTGCGCCTCGGTCAGGGTGTGCCCGCTGCGCGGCCCGCCCTGCGGATGCAGCGCGACGAACAGATGGCGCAGGTGGTATTCGGTGTAGTCGTCCGGATGCGCGGCGAACTGCCGGCGCAGCATCGCCTCGTCGATGTGCGCGTCGGCGCTGAGCCGTGCCTGCGCGGCCTCGGCCAGGATCGCGTCGGTAGCACGGCGCAGGCGCGCGGCCACCACCGGGTCGTCCTGCAGGTGCTGCTGCCGGGCCTGGTCGAGCAGGATGGCGCGGTCGGCGAAACGGCGCACCACCGAGTCATCGTCGATGCCGGCAGCGCCGCGCGTGGCGTCGCCGGCCAGGGCGCGGTACTCGCTGGCGGTGAACTGCTGCGCACCGACGCGCAGCACCACCGGGTCGGCGGTGGCGGGCTCGGCGGCCGGCGCAGCCAGGGCGGCGAACGCGGCCAGCGCGCAGGTGGCCAAGGTGATGGACCTGGCCACGGCGGATTTGGCGAAAGACAGGGACATGCGCTTCTCCAGGAGAGGGCGGCCCACGGCGCCGGAGCGCCGCGGCCGCGACACGGCGGCCGACCGCGGGGTCGGCCGCCAGGACGTGCAAGGACTCAGTCGTGCTTGCCGCGTGCCTTCAGGTACGCGATCGCCGCCTTCGGATCGTCGGTGGTGATCAGGCTGAACGCCTCCTGGTTGACGATGAAGTTGAGATCGCCACGGTTGTCGGCGGTGTCGCGGCCGCCGGAGTAGGAGAAGTACAGGTCCGACAGCTGATAGCAGCAGGCGCCGCTGTTCTGGTAGAACTTCCCGGCCAGCGGGCTGTCCGGAATCGCCTGGAACACGCCCACGCGCACGCCGCGCTCGCGCACGCGGTCGGCCTGGCCCTGCAGCAGGCCACCGAGCTGCTTGACGTTGATCTCCATCGCCTCCTTGGTATCGCTCCAGGCCGATATGGCGTTGTCGACAT
This sequence comes from Xanthomonas sp. LMG 12460, assembly GCF_009192895.1. Lineage (NCBI taxonomy): Bacteria > Pseudomonadati > Pseudomonadota > Gammaproteobacteria > Lysobacterales > Lysobacteraceae > Xanthomonas > Xanthomonas sp. LMG 12460. The sequence continues at coordinate 38,710 of NZ_NKUH01000046.1, forward strand.
TGATCTTGGTCAGCATGTTGGTGGTGAACACCGGAATGCCGACCATGCTGGTGGTGTCGGCGCGGAACGCCGAGCGGCTCGGGTACAGGGTGGCATTGACCTTGGCCGCGACGAAGTTGGACGCACCCACCGAGAACGCGGCATCGGCCGCGCGCGAAACCGCACGCACCGAGGCGGCGTCCTTGATGTCGAACACGATGGGCGTCTTCAGGCCATGCGCCTTGAAGTAGGAGAACAGGTCATCCACGCGCGGCACGTGGTAGCCGGTGGTGGTGCGGCGATCGGGGGTCAGCAGGAACAGGCCGCTCACCACCGACCACGGGGTCACGGTGATCGACGGGTTGTAGCCCTGGTTGCTCATCGGGTCGTACTTGGTTTCGCCGGCACGGCTGGTCCACACGTTGGTGGTGCGACCGAGGTTCCAGTCGTGCAGCACCACCGGCACGCCGTCGCTGGTCATCTTGATGTCCAGCTCCACGCCGTCCATGCACTGGTCGTTGGCCAGCTGCAGCGAACCGCGCGAGTTTTCCGGCATGTCGGGGAAGTTGCCGTACTTGCCCCACAGACCGCGGTGGGCCAGCACGACGGTGTCGCCGCTGCTGTCGCCGAACAGGATGTTGCTCATCTTGGTACCGACGGTGTCGTTGCAGTTGGCCATGGCCAGCTGCGGCACGACGGCCAGGACCGTCAGGGCGGCGAGCACGCGACAGGCGCGCGCCAGGGGCGAGGGAACGAATGCGATCTTCATTGGGCTGCGTCCGGTTCTGAAGGAAAGGGGGAGACACGGGGGACGAGCGCCGGTCAGGTCGACGCATGGCGGCATCTCGTGTGTTGCGCTCCGCACGGACGTCTCGCGCAGGAGCCTGAGCCGCCGTGATCGGCGACGGCGTCGGGCGAGAACCTAATAACTTACTGTGAATTATTTATTTCCGGGGTGCGACCCCGCGTTGGACTGTGGACTGCGCCGCGATTTGGGGCAGGCGGGTCGCATTGCTTCCCGGTGACGGGGCTGCGGACGCGGCCCAGGCGTGGATCGCGCGTGCGGGGCGATCGCGGCCGGGCGTGGCGCCACATCGGAGGCTTCGCCGGTCGCGGCCGAGGCAGGCCTTGTAGGAACGGCTTCAGCCGCGGGGCTTTACCGGTAATGCCTCGTCGCGCCTACACGCAGGCGCCCTATCGCCACGCCATGCACACGCGCTCTGGACGTCGGCTGCTCCCCCGCTCACCGCACCAGGAACGAGAGCATGCGCGCGATCCGCGCGTACGGCGGCTTCAGCAAATCGCTGCCGGCGCGGCGCGACTGCCACAGGATCGGCAGCGCCTTGCTGAAGGCGTCGAAGCCGGCGCGGCCGTGGTAGGCGCCCATGCCGCTGGGGCCGATGCCGCCGAACGGCAGCGCGTTGGCGGCGAAATGCAGCAGGCTGTCGTTGACGGTGACCCCGCCGGCGATGGTGGCGTGCAGGATCGTCTCGATCCGCGCGCGGTCATGGCTGAAGGGATACAGCGCCAGCGGCCGGTCGCGGCTGTTGATCTCGGCGATGGCCGCGTCCAGGGAGCGGTAGCTGCGCACCGGCAGGATCGGGCCGAAGATCTCCTCCTGCATCAGCAGCGCGTCGTCGCCCGGCTGCAGCACCAGCGTGGGCACGATCAGCCGTTCGCGCTCGGCACGCTCGCGCGCCACCGTGGCCAGTTCGATGACCTCCAGGCCGCGCGCGTGGGCATCGTCCAGGTAGCCGCGCAGGCGCCGGTACTGACCCTCGTTGACGATGCGGGTGTAGTCCTCGGCGCTGGCGAAATCGCCGTAGCGCGCCAGCACCTGCGCACGCAGCGCCTGCACCAGCGCCGCCTCGCGGCCGGCGTCGATCAGCACGTAGTCCGGGGCGATGCAGGTCTGCCCGGCGTTGAACCACTTGCCGGTGGCCAGGCGCGCGGCGGCCTGTTCCAGCGGGTAGTCGGCGCAGACGATGGCCGGCGACTTGCCGCCCAGTTCCAGGGTCAGCGGGGTCAGGTTGGGGGCGGCGGCGGCCATCACCTTGCGGCCGACCGCGGTGGAACCGGTGAACACCAGGTGATCCAGCGGCAGCGCGGCGAAGGCGGACGCCACCTCGGCACCGCCCAGCGCCACCGCCACCCGCTGCGGCGGGAACACCTCGGCCAGCAGCGACTGCAGGAACTGCGCGCTGCGCGGGGTGTGCTCGGAGGGTTTCAGGTAGACGTGGTTGCCGGCGGCGATGGCGGTGGCCAGCGGGATCAGCGCCAGGTTGACCGGGTAGTTCCACGGCGCGATCACCCCGACCACGCCGACCGGCACCGGCCGCACTTCCGCACGCGCCGGCCACAGCCGCCAGCCGGCGCCGACCCGCTGCGGGCGCATCCAGCGCTTCAGATGGCGCAGCAGGTGATCGATCTCGCCGAGCACGGTCATGCCGTCGGCGATCAGCGATTCGTGGCGCGAGCGGTGGCCGAAATCGGCGGCGATGGCATCGGCCATCTCCGGCAACCGCCGCTTCAGCGCCGCGCGCAGCCGCAGCAGGTCCTCGCGACGCTGCGCCCGCTCCGGCTTGGCCGACTGCCAGGCCGCGCGCAGACGCTGCAGGGTGACTGGCAAGGCGGCCAGTGGCGTGTCGGTGGAAGCGGCGGCGGCGGCGAGGGTCGGCATGGGCGCACTATACGATGGCGGTCGCGGCTGCCGTGCGCCACGTCGGGGGTCGGCAGCATGCGACCGAGACCCCGGGTCTGACGGTGGCTCGCGTCGGGACTGAAGTCCCTCCCACAAGAGAGCAGCAGCGACCGGGCGAGATGATGCGGCATCCCGTCTCGGGACCGGCAACCCCCACCCTTCCGGGGTCGGGACTGAAGTCCCTCCCACGAGGGGCGCGCCGGCATCGCCGCGAACTGAAGTTTCCACCTGTGGGAGGGACTTCAGTCCCGACCCGATGGCACCAGGCACGCGAGCAGATGTGCTACAGCGCCGCCGGCTCTTCCAGCAACCATGCCTGCAACTGCGCCAGCGAGGCGACCTGGTGGTGCGGCACGATGCCCTCCGGCGCGGCGGCGCCGCGCGCATTGAACCAACAGGTGTGCAGGCCTGCGGCCAGGCCGCCGGCGATGTCCGCCTGCGGATTGTCGCCGACCATCAGCACCTGCGCCGGCGGTGGGTCGCCGAGTTGCGCCAGCGCGTGCGCGAAGATCCCCGGGTGCGGCTTGGCCACGCCCACCACCTCGGAAATGGCGATGACTTCGAAGCGGTCGTGCAGCCCGGTACGCTGCAGGCGCGCGTTCTGCAGCGCGCCGAAGCCGTTGGTGACCAGGCCCAGGCGCGCGCGCCCACGCAAGGCGTCGAGCAGATCCACCGCTCCGTCCAGCGGCGCACACAGCTCGGCCATCGCCGCCAGGAACGCCGTGTTCAAGGTCTCCGGCGCGGTCTGCAGGCGCTGCGCCCAGTCGGCGAAACGGCGCTGCTGCAATTGCAGCGCGGTGATCGCGCCGTTCTGGTACTGCACCCACAGCGGCCGGTTGCAGGCGGTGTATTCGGCGTAATCCGCCTCGCCGAACTGCACGCCGTAGCCGGCGAACATGCGCTGCAGGCCGGCGAAGGCATCGAAGTGGAACAACGTGTCGTCGGCGTCGAACAGGATCCAGCGGTAGCGCATGCGGCGAGATGATGCAGCGGCGGGCGGCCATGGTAGCGCCGCGACGGCCTCCCGCGCACGGACGGCGGCGCAGCGCTGCGCCGCCGTCCGCTGCCTTCATCCGCCCGTCCGCGCCAGGTCCTCGACCAGCAACTCGTAGGCATCGGCCGTGTTGCGCTTGAGGGTATAGGACAGCGCCCGGACCTGCCGCTCGCCGTAGGCATGGTCGTCGGTGCCCCGCACTGCCGTCCAGTGCGACGCCTCGTGCACCAGGGTTCCCGCCTGCTCCACCGCATCCAGGGTGAAGTACGCCGCGCACAGGTAGATCCGCTGCGGATTGTTCGGCCAGACGTATGCGATCGTGTTCTTGGCCTCGTGTTCGTCGAACTCGAACGCGGCCTTACGGTCCAGACGCTGCAGCGCCGCGACAATCTGTCGGTAGTCCCGACGGTAGCCGTCCAGATGCGCGGCCGTGCCGCGGCTGTCGAAGTGCTTGCCGACCAACCTGGCGAGCGCCTGGTCCGACAATCCGAGGACCTGGTTGCAGAGGGCCAAGACGTTTGTGAGCGCCTGATCGGCGACCTGGAATTCCTGCTGGTTCAATGCGCGTGTCATCGTCTTGCCTCGTCATCGGCCACATGGCCGTGACGCCAGCGTGCGGCGGCGTGCGCAAGCCAACACTCGGTCGGCACCCTAGATCGGCAGATGCAGAAGCTGATGCGATCAGCGCCCGGGCCAACGCAGGACGCCGGCACGAGGCCGGCGTCCTGGTCGATGGCAGCCGTGTCGATGGCTCAGTGCCCCGACCCGCGCGAGGCGCCCAGCCCGGTCTCGGCGCGGATCTGCTGCGCCTTGAACGCGGCGCGTTCCTTGCCGGCCTGCGCGCTGCGGTCCAGCACCGAGAACAGCCAGATGCCGACGAAGCCGATGGTGACCGAGAACAGCGCCGGCGAGGTGTACGGGAACGGCGCCGAACCGGTCGGGTTGCCCAGCGTGTCCACCCACACCGACGGCGACAGCACCGTCAGCACCAGCGAGGAGATCAGGCCCAGGAAACCGCCGATCACCGCACCGCGGGTGGTGCAGTTCTTCCACAGCAACGACAGGATCAGCACCGGGAAGTTGGCCGAGGCGGCGATGGCGAAGGCCAGCGACACCATGAAGGCCACGTTCTGCTTCTCGAACACGATGCCCAGCAGCACCGCGATCACGCCCAGCGCGATGGTGGTGACGCGCGACACCTTCAGCTCCGAGCCCGGGGCGGGATTGCCCTTCTTGATCACCGTGGCGTACAGGTCGTGGGACACCGCCGAGGCGCCGGACAGGGTCAGGCCGGCGACCACCGCCAGGATGGTGGCGAAGGCCACCGCGGAGATGAAGCCCATGAACACGTTGCCGCCCACCGCGTTGCCGACCAGCACCGCCGCCATGTTGGCCGCGCCCTTGCCGCCGTGGATGGTGCCGGTGGCGACGTCGGCGAACTGCGGGTTGGTCAACACCAGGGCGATGGCGCCGAAGCCGATGATGAAGATCAGGATGTAGAAGTAGCCGATCCAGGTGGTGGCCCACAGCACCGACTTGCGCGCCTGCTTGGCGTCGGGGACGGTGAAGAAGCGCATCAGGATGTGCGGCAGACCGGCGGTGCCGAACATCAGCGCCATGCCGAAGGAGATCGCCGAGATCGGATCCTTGACGAAGCCGCCCGGGCCCATGATCGACAGGCCGGCAGTGGCCGCCTCTTCCGGCGAGGCGCCGCCGTTGGCCGCCACCGCGGTCTTCACCCGCACGCCCTCGGCGAACAGCGCCTCGAAGCTGAAGTTGAAGTGCCACATGATCGCCACGGCCATGAAGGTCACGCCGGTCAGCAGCAACACCGCCTTGATGATCTGCACCCAGGTGGTGGCGGTCATGCCGCCGAACAGCACGTAGACCATCATCAGCACGCCGACCAGGCTCACCGCCACCCAGTAGTCCAGGCCGAACAGCAGCTTGATCAGCGCGCCGGCGCCGACCATCTGCGCGATCAGGTAGAACAGCACCACCACCAGCGTGCCGGAGGCGGCGAAGCTGCGGATCGCGGTCGGCGCGAAGCGGTAGCCGGCCACGTCGGCGAAGGTGTACTTGCCGAGGTTGCGCAGGCGCTCGGCCATCAGGAAGGTCAGGATCGGCCAGCCGACCAGGAAGCCGATGGCGTAGATCAGGCCGTCGTAGCCGTTGGTCATCACCGCCGCGGTGATGCCCAGGAACGAGGCCGCCGACATGTAGTCGCCGGCGATCGCCAGGCCGTTCTGGAAGCCGGTGATGCCGCCGCCAGCGGTGTAGAAGTCCGACGCCGAGCGGGTCTTCTTCGCCGCCCACTTGGTGATCCACAGCGTGCCGGCGACGAAGAAGGCGAACATGCCGATCGCCACCCAGTTGGTCGGCTGCTTGTCGGTCTGGCCGACATCGCCGCCGGCGGCCAGGGCCGCGCCGGCCGGCAGCAGCGCGGCCAGCAGCAGCAGAAGGAAGCGCAGGTGCTTGCTCATTGGCGGGCGTCCTCGAGGATGTCGGCGGTCAGCTGGTCGTACATGGTGTTGGCGCGACGCACGTAGATCGCGGTGATGGCGATGGTGAAGACCATCACCCCGATCGCGATCGGGATGCCGATGGTGGTGACGCCGCTGCCCATCGGCTGGGCCAGGAACGCCTTGTCGAAGGCGATCAGGCCGATGAAGCCGAAGTAGGCCAGCAACATCAGGATGGTCAGCGTCCAGCCCAGCGCGTTGCGCTGGCGCTTGAGCGCGTGGTACTTCGGATTGGCGTCGATCTTGGCGATCAGCGCGTCGTTGGAGAGGCTCATGTGATGGCTCCGGTAAGTGGCCGCGGCGCGGATCAGAAGCTGTACTTGGTGGTGAACTGCAGGCGGGTGATGTCGCCCGTGGCGCCGCTTTCGATTTCGCGCTTGCCGTACATCAGCTCGGCGCCGATATCGACCTTGGGCAACGGCGAGTAGAAGACGTTGCCGCGGATGCTCTGCACGCTCTTGGTCACGGCCAGGCCGGTACGCGCGGTGTCGTTGTCGTAGTCGCTGCGCGCGTAGATCAGGTTGGTGCGCAGCTTGGGCGAGAACGCGTGGCGCCAGCCGACATAGCCGGCGACCACCCCGACCGTGTCCAGGTCGCGGTCGGCGGCGTCGTACACCGCATTCTGGGCGATGCCCAGGCCGATGTAGCGGCCGATGCCTTCGCCGCCGGTGAGCTGGTAGAACAGGCTGTCGCTGTCGCTGGCCACCCACTTGCCGCCCAGGGTCAGGCCGCCGGAGGCCTTGCTGGCGTCGGCGCCGGTGGCGCGGTTGTCGACCTTCTGCTGGCCGACCACGCCGGCGACGCCGAAGCTGCCCCAGTCGCCCTTCCAGCCGTAGCGCACGGTCAGGTCCGGCAGCGCGCCGCGGTCGGAACTGGCGGTGCTGACCACGCCGGCCACGCTGCGCGTGTACAGCGTGGTTTCCGGATTCTCCAGGGCGATGCTGAAGCCGCCGTTGGTGTAGCGCAGCTGCGCCTGGCGCACGAACACCACGCCGTCGGTGGGGCCGATGAAGTCGGCCGCTTCCGGCAGCGCCGCCGGGTCCATGAAGTTGGACCAGGTCTGGCCGGCCAGCCAATGGTTCCAGTACATGTAGGCATGGCGCAGGGTGGCGCCGTAGGTATTGGTGGCGGTCTGGGTGCCCAGTGAATTGCCGAAGAAATCCAGTTCCACCAGCGCGCCGGCCTTGTTGCCGCCTTCGGTGACGCTGTCCACGCCGAAGTTGATCCGCGAGAACTTGGCATGCGCGTTGTAGTCGGTGCCGGACTTGGCCCCGCCCACCGGGGTCTGCCCGGGCAGGTACAGCGCGCGGCCGGTGGCGTCGTCGGCGAGCTGGCCGTCGCCGGTGCGGGTGGCCAGGAAATCGGCCTTGATGAAGCCGCCGACCTTGAAGGTGGTGCCGGGCGTGGCCCCCGGGGTGATGGTGGTGACCTGGATCGGCGCCTTGCCGGCCGGCGGTGCCGGGGGGGGCGGCGGCGGCGCGGCCTGGGTCGAGCGGACCGCGGCGACCTCGGTCTGGGTCTGCGCGATCTGTCCCTGCTGCTGTTGCTGCGCCGACAGCAGTTGCTGCACCTGCCGTTCCAGCTCGGCCACGCGGGTCTCCAGCGCCTGTTCGCGCGCCGAGGGTTTGTCTTGGGCGAAGGCCGCGCCGGGCGCGACCAGGGCCACCAACAGCGCCGCCGCCAACGGGCGACGTGCCAAGGATGCGATGCGGTTGCTCATTACTCCCTCCCGAATAATGGATGGCCACACGCATGCGCACGGCCGTAGCCCAGCGTGCGCGACCGCACCGGCCGCGCCTATTGGCCATTAGTCGAACGTCGGCTGAGTTACGACCATCGTCTAAGACCCGGCGCGTGTGCGCTTGACGCCGGATGCGGCACACTGCGCGTTGACGCGCCGCCGCATGCGGCGCCCCGTTCAATGCAGAGGGAACCATGGCCGATCTCTATCCCGTCGATCCGCAGTTCGCCGCCCGTGCGCGGGTCGACAAGACCCAGTACCAGACCCAGTACAAGGAATCGGTGGAACAGCCGGAGGCGTTCTGGGGCAAGGTGGCCGAGCGCCTGGACTGGTTCAAGAAGCCGACCCGGATCAAGGACGTCAGCTTCGCCCTGGACGATTTCCGTATCCGCTGGTTCGACGACGGCGAACTCAACGCCGGCGTCAACTGCCTGGACCGGCAACTGGCCACCCGCGGCGACAAGACCGCGCTGCTGTTCGAGCCGGACAGCCCGGATGCGCCGTCCTACCGCGTCACCTATCGCGAGCTGTACGAGCGCGTGTGCCGGCTCGGCAACGCGCTGCGCGCGCTGGGCGTGCGCAAGGGCGACCGCGTCACCATCTACCTGCCGATGATCCCCGACGCGGCGGTGGCGATGCTGGCCTGCGCGCGCATCGGCGCGATCCACTCGGTGGTGTTCGGCGGCTTTGCGCCCAACTCGATCGCCGACCGGGTGATCGACTGCGGCAGCAAGCTGATCATCACCGCCGACGAAGGCCTGCGCGGCGGCAAGAAGATCCCGCTCAAGGCGAACGTGGACGCGGCGCTGAAGCTGCCCGGCACCACCAGCGTGGAAACCGTGCTGGTGGTACGCCACACCGGCGGCGCGGTGGACATGCAGGCCCCGCGCGACCGCTGGTTCCACGACGTGGTCGACACCCAGCCGGCCGAGTGCGAACCCGAGCGCATGAACGCCGAGGACCCGCTGTTCATCCTCTACACCTCCGGCTCCACCGGCAAGCCCAAGGGCGTGCTGCACACCACCGCCGGCTACCTGCTGTACGCCGCCTACACCCACGAGACCGTATTCGACCTGCGCGAGGACGACATCTACTGGTGCACCGCCGACGTGGGCTGGGTCACCGGCCACAGCTACATCGTCTACGGGCCGCTGGCCAACGGCGCCACCGCGCTGATGTTCGAAGGCGTGCCCAATTACCCGAGCGTGTCGCGCTTCTGGGAAGTCATCGACAAGCACCAGGTGACGATCTTCTACACCGCCCCGACCGCGATCCGCGCGCTGATGCGCGAGGGCGAGGCGCCGGTGAAGAAGACCGCGCGCACGAGCCTGCGCCTGCTCGGCAGCGTCGGCGAGCCGATCAATCCCGAAGCCTGGCGCTGGTACTACGACGTGGTCGGCGATGGCCGCTGCCCGATCGTGGACACCTGGTGGCAGACCGAGACCGGCGGCATCCTGATCACCCCGCTGGCCGGTGCCATCGACCTCAAGCCCGGCTCGGCGACACTGCCGTTCTTCGGCGTGCAGCCGGCGCTGGTCAGCGCCGACGGCGAGATCCTGGAAGGCGCCACCGAGGGCAACCTGGTGCTGCGCGATTCCTGGCCGGGGCAGATGCGCACCGTCTATGGCGACCACCAGCGCTTCATCGACACCTATTTCCGCACCTACCCGGGCAGCTACTTCACCGGCGACGGCTGCCGCCGCGATGCCGACGGCTACTACTGGATCACCGGCCGCGTCGACGACGTCATCAACGTCTCCGGCCACCGCATCGGCACCGCCGAAGTGGAGAGCGCGCTGGTTTCCCACCCCAAGGTCGCCGAAGCGGCGGTGGTCGGCTTCCCGCACGACATCAAGGGCCAGGGCATCTACGCCTACGTGACCCTGGTTGCCGAGGAGCAACCGAGCGAGGCCCTGCACAAGGAACTGGTGGCCTGGGTACGCAAGGAGATCGGCCCGATCGCCGCTCCGGACCACCTGCAGTGGGCGCCGGGCCTGCCCAAGACCCGCTCGGGCAAGATCATGCGCCGCATCCTGCGCAAGATCGCCGAGAACGCCCCCGACCAGCTCGGCGACACCTCGACCCTGGCCGATCCGTCGGTGGTGGATTCGTTGGTGAACGAACGACTCACGCGCTGACGCGCGTCGGGAATGGGGAATCGAGAATGGGGAATGGGAAAAGCCGTTCCCCGTCGCTTCGCCATCTTGGGCACCCGACGTTCCGCTTTTGCCGTTCCCATTCCCCACTCCCGATTCCC
>NZ_NKUH01000047.1:0-19649 GCF_009192895.1 Xanthomonas sp. LMG 12460
TTGGGGTGAGGGTACGGCGTGAGGAGGTGCTACTGGGTGCACCACCACCTGTCATCCCAATCCAACCCCCAAGCCCTACACTACGCGCATGAACGCACTGCCCTACGATTCCGAGCGCCTGCGCACGCTGGCGCACCTGCTGATCGACAACATCCGCGAACTCTCGCAGGCCGGCTGGACGCCCGCCACCAGCAGCAACTTCTCGCACCGCCTGGACGATCGCCATGCCGCGATCACCGTCTCCGGTCGCGACAAGGGCCGGCTGGTGGAGGACGACATCATGGTGGTGGACTTCGACGGCCAGGCCGTCGGCCGGCCGCTGCGTCCGTCCGCCGAGACCCTGCTGCACACCCAGCTGTACCGGCGCTTCCCCGAGGTCGGCTGCATTCTGCACACGCACTCGCCGGTGCAGACCATCGCCTCGCGCCTGTATGCGCCGCAGGGTCATATCCGCCTGGAAGGCTACGAGCTGCTGAAGGCGCTGCACGGCAACCAGACCCACGAGACCGCGGTGGACCTGCCGGTGTTCGCCAACACCCAGGACATGACCGTGCTGGCCGCGCAGGTCGACGCCCTGCTCGATCGCACGCCGCTGTGGGGCTACCTGATCGACGGCCACGGCCTGTACGCCTGGGGCCGCGACATGGCCGAAGCGCGCCGCCACCTCGAAGCCTTCGAGTTCCTGCTGCACTGCGAGCTGGAGCTGCGCAAACTGCGCGCCGCCGGCTGATCCGCCGCGGCGCGACAGCGTTCCAGCGCCGCAACGGCCGCCGGCCGCGCACCTGCTACCCTTTTCGTCCCCACTCCGCTTTCGCCCGCCGCCATGAGCCGACTCCGCATCTTCGCCGACACCACTCCCGACGCGCCGCTGTTCGACAGCCGCGATGGCGACGCGATCGCCGCCGAACTGCGCAAGATCGGCGTCACCTTCGAGCGCTGGCAGGCCAAACAGCCGATCGAGCCCGGCGCCTCGCCGGAAGCGGTCATGGCCGCCTACAAGGCCGACATCGACCGCCTGGTCGCCGCCAACGGCTTCAAAACCGTGGACGTGGTCAGCATCGCCCCGGACAACCCGCAGCGCGAGGAGATGCGCAAGAAGTTCCTCGACGAGCACTTCCACAAGGAAGACGAGGTGCGCTTCTTCGTCGCCGGCTCCGGCCTGTTCACCCTGCACGTGGACGGCAAGGTCTACGAGATCGAATGCGTGCAGGACGACCTGATCGCCGTGCCCGACGGCACCCACCACTGGTTCGACATGGGGCCGGAGCCGCGCTTCGTCGCGATCCGCTTCTTCACCGAGCCGGATGGCTGGGTCGGCCACTTCACCGGCACCGACATCGCTCAGCGCTTCCCGCGCTACGAGGCGAAGCTGCGCGGCGAGGCGCACTGAGCGATGACCGGTCCGCGCGTCGTACTCACCGACATCGAAGGCACCACCAGCAGCATCTCCTTCGTCAAGGACGTGCTGTTCCCGTACGCGCGCCGCGCCCTGCCCGGCTTCGTGCGCGAGCACGGCCAGCAGCCGCAGGTGCGGCAGTGGCTGGATGCGGTCGCCACCGAATGCGGCGGCATCTGCACCGATGCGGTGATCGTGGAGACCCTGCAGGGCTGGATCGACGAGGACCGCAAGCACACCGCGCTGAAGGCGCTGCAGGGCATGATCTGGGAAGCCGGCTACCGCGATGCCGACTTCACCGCGCACATCTATCCCGATGCCGCGCCGGCACTGCGCCGCTGGCATGCCGACGGCCGCGCGCTGTACGTGTATTCGTCCGGCTCGGTGCCGGCACAGAAACTGTTCTTCGGCCATAGCGACGCCGGCGACCTGCGCGGCCTGTTCTCCGGCTGGTTCGATACCGAGATCGGCGGCAAGCGCGAGCAACCCAGCTACGCGCGCATCGCCGAGGCGATCGGCGTGGCGCCGGCGCAGATCGTGTTCCTGTCCGACGTGGTCGCCGAACTGGATGCGGCCCGCGCCGCCGGCCTGGACACGGTGCTGATCGACCGCCGCGACGATTACCCGCAACCGCGCCAGGGCGAGGCCTGCAACGGCCACCGCCGCGCGGAGAGCTTCGACGACCTGGGCTTCTGAGTCCCCGCGCATGCGCAGGCCTGTCGCTGCCTTGATGGCCGCCCTGGCGGCGATGCGGCGCCCGCTTGCCGTGGTGCGCAGCCGACTGCTGCCCGCCGCGCTGCTGGCGCTGGCGCTGCCCGCCTGCCATTCCGATGCCGGCGCCATGCCGGCCGGTGCGGCCGACACCGCGCAGGACGAGGCGGCGCAGGATCCGGTCGACCAGGCGCAGTTGCGCCAGGCGCTGGGGTCGCTGCAGGCGCAACGCCCCGGCATCCCCGACCTGTACGTGGTCGGCTTCGCCGGCGACGCCAGCGAGGACGTGTTCCGCAACGAAGTGCTGTACCTGCGGCAGATGTTCACGCAGCGCTTTGGCGCCGCTGGCCGCATCGCCACCCTGATCAACCACGGCGACAATCTCGGCGCGCACGCCTACGCGCCGCAGGCCTCGTACGACAACCTGGCCGATACGCTGGACCGCATCGGCAAGCTGATGGACAAGCGCGAGGACGCGCTGCTGCTGTTCCTGACCAGCCACGGCACCGACCAGCACGAGCTGTATCTGCAGTTCGGCCCCGGCGAGGATGCCGAGTACGACACCATCACCCCGCAGGAACTGCGCCGCCTGCTCGACGACGCCGGCATCCGCAACCGCATCATCGTGATCTCCGCCTGCTACTCCGGCGGCTTCGTGCCGGCGCTGAAGACCGCCGACACCCTGGTGATCACCGCCGCCCGTCGCGACCGGCCCTCGTTCGGCTGCGGCAACACCGCCAGCGCCACCTATTTCGGCCGCGCCTGGTTGATCGACGCGCTGGCGCGTACCACCGACCTGGTCGACAGCTATCGCCTGGCCAGTGCCGAGATCAGCGCACGCGAGCAGGCCGAAGGCGAGGCGCCGTCGTATCCGCAGCTGTACGTGGGCGCGCGCATCGACGCGTGGCTGCAGCACTGGCGCGCGCAGTTGCCGAACGCCGCCGCACCGGTCTATCCGTATCCGGAACCCGATGCGGACGACGCAATGACTGCGACCGATGGCGAACCGGACCACGCGCCCGGGACCACGCAAACCACTCCCCCCCCCCCGACGCCCGCAAAACCGGCGCTACCGCCATCGACTGCCACTCCCACGCAGTGAGCGGCCCTGCTCCGTCGAGCAGCGCACGCAAGACTCCAACGCTCGGTGCGCCCTGGGCCTGGAGCAGGAGTCCGCAGGAACCCCATAGATGAGAGTAATTCGCATTCGATCGCCGATCGCGTGCAGCCGTTACACTGCGCCCCGCAGCAAGCCCGCCAGCCTTTCGCCAGCCAGCTGCGCACCGATCCGCCCGCCAGCCTTCGCTCGCCAGCCAGGATCCTCTCGTTTTATAGGCCTCCTTCATGGAGGTTTTTTTGTTTCATGCCGACTCCAGACCGGTAGTAAGCCGGACCGCGCCGCAGCGATGGTCCACAACCGTCTCAGCAGGTCGAGGGTGTAGTTGTTCTCAGCAGTGGCCAAGCCTAGAGCGTGTTATGAACTTGGAGTTCACGCGGCTATCGTAGGCGATGAAGCCACCACGCCAACCGACGTATCCGATGAAGAATGGGTCTTCGCCGCGCCCGACTTGATACTGACGGATCCGCAGGCACGGCAGCGCAGATATGAGCTACAAACAATGGAAACAACGTCTATGCCATTGAGCAAGCGAGTTGCCGCTCTTCTACTCTGCCTTTTTGCCTGGAGTACCGTGCTCGCCGCGCCTTCGGTCTGCCCCATTCGACAGGATCAGCCACTTCGCTCCATCGATGCATTCGATGGAGAACCACAGGATCTCGCAACGCTTGAGCCCGACGTGGCAAAGGAGCGATACGGCCATTGGGTTCTGGGCTACATCTACGATGAGGGCCGATTCGTCACCGTACGCTGCAGGTACGCGGACAAGCAAACGCATGACGTAAAACTGGCGAACCGTGTGGAACAGTGCAGTTATTCAATCAATGCAAAGCATGTCCTTCGAATAACTTGCAGATGAAAGCTGGCACGGCTCCTGGGACGGCGCGCCGAACTGGACAAACGGCGGCACATTCGCCAATGCTGGCGCCGATCGGCTCCTCGGCGTCATCGCCAACGACAACGACAACAGCCGGTTCTACTTCGCCCAGCGCCCGCGTGTGCCGGGTACCGCCCAGGACGGCGGTCAAAAGAACCTAGGTCGCGACTGAACTGGCGTCGCCAGGACGCGACGCCAGCGTCGCAACCGCGGCGCGATCAGGGAGAGGCGTCCTGCAATCGATAGCTGCCGCTGGCGTGCTGCTCGCCGCGCCAGCGGTCGAACGCGCGGACCTCGATGCGGTGCGCACCCACGCTCAGGTCGGTCGGCAAGGCGCCGCGCCACAGGTGTTGCGACGGAATCGCTTCCGGCGACCGATCGTAGCCGCGCAGCGCATCGGCGGCATCGTCGCGCGCGTTCTCGGCGAGCAGCGTCGGGTCCGGCTGTTCGACCCGCTGCATCGGCTTCCAGGCGCCGTCGTCCACGCGGTACTCGACGCGCGTGTCGTCCTCGCCCATGTACACGTTCGCGTACACGCCCCAGGCCGGATAGGCACCGCGGCGCAATACCTTCGGCGCATGCAGGCCGATCTGGGTGTCGTCGGCGGCACGCGCGGCGTGGTAGGCCAGCGCATAGCCGCCGTCGCGGCGCACGGTCAACAGTGCATAGCCGTTCGGGGTGCCGTCGGCCATGGTCGCGGCGGGAATGCCCTCGGCATCCTTGACCCCGGACCAGAACGCGCCGCAGGCCGCGCCGACGTTGTATTCGTGCAGCGGCTGCGCGCCGTGCCAGCCCTCGTCGGCACCGTGGTAATAGTGGCGCTGGGTGTGGCTGTGGCCGCTGAGCACCAGCACATGCGGGAACGCCTGCAGCAGCGCGAACAGCCGCGCGCGATCGGCATGGCGGAAGGTCTCCTTGCCGGGCGCCGCATCGAACAGCGGGATGTGCAGGCCCAGCACCACCAGTCGATCCTTGGGCACGCTGGCCAGGTAGGCCTGCAGGAACGCGAACTGGTCCGCGCGCAGGCCGCCGATGTACTTGGGCTGCTGCGTCGGCTGGTAGACCACATCGTCCAGGAACACGAAGCTGGCGCCGCCCTCTTCCACCGCGTAGGTGTCGGGACCGTAGACCGCACGCCAGCTCGACAGCGAATCGACGTCGTCGGTCGCGTCGAAGTTGAGGTCGTGGTTGCCGGGCACGTGGAACCACGGCACGCCGAGCTTGGCGGTTTCCGCATTCAGCGCCGGATACAGCGACAGGTCGTCGCTGACCACGTCGCCCAGGGTGGTGCCGATGCGCGCGTGGGTCTTGCCGCGCAAGGGCGCGACGATGTCGCGGGCGTAGTAGCCGACATCGGTCATCGACGCGGTCTGGGTATCGGCGAACACCAGCACCTCGGTGCTGTCGGCCTTGGGCTGCGCGCGCAACGCGAAGTCCCAGTGGTCGGTGGCGCCGCGGGTGGGCGCGATGCCCGGATACTTGAGCGTGGGCGAGCCGGCGGGCGCGTAATGCCGCCAGTAGTCCGGCAGGCCGTTGCCGGCGCTGGCGAAGCTGTAACCATCGGGCTTGATCACGAACACCGTGCGGCCGGGCTCCACCTGCAGGCGGTAGCGGCCCTGCGCGTCGGTGCGGACGATGTGCACGCCGTCGGACACCTGCACGCCGGCGATGCCAGCATCGCCCGGGCCGCGGCCTGGGGCGTTATCGCGTTCCTGGTAGACGCTGCCGCTGATCGTCGCGGTCTGCGCCACGGCGGGAGCGGCGGCGGCCAACAGGCAGGCAAGGACGACGGTGCGCAGCATGCGGAACATCCGGAGAAGCCGAGGGTCCCCGATTGTAGCCAACGACATCGACACGGCGATGACCGCGCCGGACAGACTCAGCGGTGCCGCGCTTCCAGCACGGCCACCGCGTCGCCCAGGCCCAGGCCGCGTGCGCGCAGCAGCACGGTCAGGTGGTAGAGCAGATCGGCGGACTCGCCGAGCAGGTCCTCGTCGCCCTGGGCGACGCCGGCCAGCGCGGTTTCCACGCCCTCCTCGCCCACCTTCTGCGCGATGCGCCGCGTGCCTTTCTCGAACAGCTGCGTGGTGTAGCTGCCGGCCGGCCGCTCGCGTTCGCGCTGCGCGACCAGGCGGTCGAGCGCGCCTAGGAACTGGCCCGGCGCCTGCGGGAAGCAGCTGTCGCGGCCGAGGTGGCAGGTCGGCCCGCGCGGATGCGCCAGCACCAGCAGGGTGTCGCGGTCGCAATCGGTGTCGATCGCCACCACGTCCAGGACATGGCCGGAGCTTTCGCCCTTGGTCCACAGCCGCTGCTTGCTGCGGCTGTAGAAGGTGACCTGGCCGCTGCGGCGCGTGGCCGCCAGCGCCTCCTGGTTCATGTAGCCCAGCATCAGCACGCGCAACGTGGCGGCGTCCTGCACCACCACCGGCAGCAGGCCATCGCCCTTGCCCCAGTCCAGCGCCGCATCGGCGGCGTCCGCGTCGTGGGAGTGTTCATGCGCCATCGCGCACCTCGATCTGTCGTTGGCGCAGGAAGCGCTTGAGTTCGGGAATGGCGATCGCGCCGCCATGGAAAACGCTGGCGGCCAGCGCGCCGTCGACGTCGGCACGCTCGAACACGTCGGCGAAGTGCTGCATCTCGCCCGCGCCGCCGGAGGCCACCAGCGGCACCTTGCACAGGGCGCGCACCTCGTGCAGCTGGGCGATGTCGTAGCCGCGGCGCACGCCGTCGCTGTCCATGCAGTTGAGCACGATCTCGCCGGCGCCCAAGCGCTGCGCCTCCACCACCCAGTCCAGGGTACGCACGCGCAGCGCCTGGGTCTTGCTGGGATCGCCGGTGAAGCGGCGCACGCGCCATTGGCCGTCGTCCTCGCGGATCGAATCGATGCCGACCACCACGCACTGCACGCCGAAGGCCTCGGCCAGCTCGGCGATCAGTGCCGGCCGCTCCAGTGCCGGCGAGTTGATCGAGATCTTGTCGGCGCCGGCGTGCAGCACCGCGCGCGCGGTGGCGACGTCGCGGATACCGCCGGCCACGCAGAACGGGATGTCCAGCAACCGCGCCACCTTCTCGACCCAGGCGTAGTCCACCGAGCGCCCTTCCGGACTGGCGCCGATGTCGTAGAACACCAGTTCGTCGGCGCCCTGGTCGCGGTAGCGCAGCGCCAGCTCGGCGATATCGCCCATGTCCACGTGGTCGCGGAACTTGACGCCCTTGACCACGCGCCCCTCGCGCACGTCCAGGCACGGGATGATGCGCCGGCTCAGCATGCCAGCGCCTCGTCCAGGCGCAGCCGCCCTTCCAGCAAGGCCTTGCCGAGCACGGCACCGGCGCAGCCGGCCTCGCGCGCGCCGCGCACATCGGCAGCGTTGCGGATGCCGCCGGAGGCCTGCACCGCCAACGCCGGCGCGAGCTGCCGCAGGTGCGCGTACAGCGCCAGGTTCGGCCCGGACAGCATGCCGTCGCGGGCGATGTCGGTGCACAGCAGGTGGATCAGGCCGGCCGCGGCGTACTCGCCGGCCAGCGCGTCCAGGCTCAGCGACGAGGTCTCGGTCCAGCCGTGCACCGGTAGGCGCCAGACGCCGTGCGCGTCCTGGCGGCTGTCCAGCGCCACGGTGATGCGCTCGGGACCGAATTCGGCCAACCACTCCAGCACCGACTCGCGGTCGCGTACCGCCAGCGAGCCGATCACCACGCGGCTGGCGCCGGCATCGAGCAGGCGCTGCACGTCGGCGCGTGAGCGCACGCCGCCGCCGGTCTGCACCTGCAGCCCGGTCTCGTTGCGGATCCGCTGCAGCAGCGGTGCCAGGGTATAGCCGCCGGCGCGGGCCGCATCCAGGTCGACCAGGTGCATCCACTGCGCACCGGCTTCGGCGAAGGCCTGCGCGCGGCGCAGCGGATCGTCGCCGTAGTGGGTCTCGCGGGCGTAGTCGCCCTGCGCCAACCGCACCACGCGGCCGTCGCGGATGTCCAGGGCAGGATAGACGACGAAGCTCATGGGAAATCGGTCTCGAGGAAGTTGCGCAGGATGCGCGCGCCGGTGTCGGCGGAGCGCTCGGGATGGAATTGCGCGCCGCAGCGGCGACCATGCTGCACCACCGCGGTGAACAGGCCGCCATGATCGCAGGCGGCGACAGTGTCGCCTGTGACCGGTGCGGCATAGCCATGCACGAAATAGGCGCTGGCACCGTCCGGCACGCCCGCCAGCAGCGACGACGGCCGCAGCGGCAACAGCCGGTTCCAGCCCATGTGCGGCACGCGGATGCCCAGCGCCGGCGGCATGCGCCGGACCACGCCGGTCAGCAGGCCCAGGCAATCGACATCGCCTTCTTCGGAATGCTCGAACAGCAACTGCATGCCCAGGCAGATGCCGATCAGCGGCACCTGTAGCGCGCGCAATGGCTCGATCAGACCTTGCTCGCGCAGCCGTGCCATCGCGTGCGGCGCGGCACCGACACCTGGCAGTATCACCCGGTCCGCGCCTTGCAGTCCTGCGGCGTCGCGCACCAGCCTGGCTTCCACGCCGAGGCGTTCGAGCGCGTAGCGCACCGAACCAAGGTTGGCGCCGCCGGCATCGATCAGGGCGACATCGCTCATCGCACGCTCTCTGCGAAACCCGCGCGCATCACAGTACCCCCTTGGTCGAGGGCAGCGCCGCACCCTCGCGCTTCAGCGCCTGGCGCAAGGCACGGGCCAGCGCCTTGAAGCAGGCCTCGACCTTATGGTGGTCGTTGTCGCCACGCACGCTCAGGTGCAGGTTCAGCCCGGCCGCATCGCACAGCGAGCGGAAGAAGTGCGGTACCAGTTCGGTGGGCATGTCGCCGACCCGCTCGCGCTTGAACTCGCCTTCGAACACGAAGTACGGGCGCCCGCTGAAATCCAGCGCGGCGCTGGCCAGGGTCTCGTCCATCGGCAGGGTGAAGCCGTAGCGGCCGATGCCGCGCTTGTCGCCCAGCGCCTGACGCAACGCCTGGCCCAAGGCCAGACCGGTGTCCTCGATGGTGTGGTGTTCGTCGATGTGCAGGTCGCCTTCGGCACGCACGTCCAGGGCGAAACCGCCGTGCTTGCCGATCTGCTCGAGCATGTGGTCGAAGAACGGCAGACCGGTGGCGCAGTGCGGGTCGCGCGCCAGGTCCAGGTCCAGTTCCACCGCGATGCGGGTTTCCTTGGTGTCGCGCTGCACCCGCGCACGCCGCGGCGCATCGGCCAGCTCGTGGGCGATGCCGGCCCAGTCCCACTCGCCGCCGAACTGGGCGGTACGCAACTGGAAGCCGCGGATGCGCAGGTTCTCGGCGAACTGGATGTCGGTGACGCGGTCGCCGACCATCGCCGAGCGCGCCCAGTCGATGCTGCGGTCCTGCAGGTACGGCAGCATCAGGCCGATGCCGGGCTTGCGCGTGGGCGCATTGTCGGCAGGCCAGCTGCGGTCGACCAGCACCTCGCGGAACACGATGCCCTGGCTGGCGAAGATCTGCAGCATCAGGTCGTTGGGGCCGTCGAAGGCGGCCTGCGGGTAGGCCTCGCTGCCGAGGCCGTCCTGGTTGGTGACGATGACGAACTGGTAGCCGGCGTCGCGCAGCTTGAGCATCGCCGGGATCACGCCCTGCACGAAGCGCAGCTTCTCGTAGGCGTCGATCTGGAAATCGGCCGGCTCCTCGATCAAGGTGCCGTCGCGGTCCACGAACAGGATCGGGGTCATGCCGCCGCCCTCCACGCCTGCAAGGCGCCGAGCACGCGCTGGTTCTGCGCCGGCGTGCCCAGGGTGATGCGCAGCGCATCGCCCAGGCCCGGCGCGGCGCGCTGGTCGCGCACCACCACCCCGGCCGCCAACAGCGCCTGGAACGCGCCCTCGGCGTCGTCGCAGCGCAGCAACAGGAAATTGCCCTGCGACGGATACACCTGGCGCACGCCCGGCAACGCCGCCAGCGCCGCCTGCATCCGCGCACGCTCTGCCCGCACCTCCTGCACCCGCGCCGCGGTCTGCCGCAGCGGTTCGGGCTGCAGCGCGGCCAGCGCCAGCTGCGTGCACGGCGCCGGAATCGGATACGGCGCCTGGCAGCGGCGCAGCACCGCGATCAGGGCAGGATCGGCGATCACGCAGCCGATCCGCGCCGCCGCCAGCGCATGCGCCTTGGACAGCGTGCGCAGCACCGCCAGGTTGGCATGGCGCGCGAGCAAGCGGGTGGCCGAGGCTTCGTCGGAAAACTCGCCATAGGCTTCGTCCACCACCAGCACCGCACGTCCTTGCAGACGCTCGGCGGCGCGATCGATGTCGGCCAGGGCGATCGCCGCACCGCCGGGGTTGCCCGGCGAACACAGGAACACCAGCTTGGCCATCTGGCTCAATGCGGCGTCCACCACTGCGTCCACGTCGGTCAGCAGGCCTTCGGCGGTATCGCGCAGCG
Source organism: Xanthomonas sp. LMG 12460 (assembly GCF_009192895.1). Taxonomy (NCBI): domain Bacteria; kingdom Pseudomonadati; phylum Pseudomonadota; class Gammaproteobacteria; order Lysobacterales; family Lysobacteraceae; genus Xanthomonas; species Xanthomonas sp. LMG 12460. Next base: position 10,506 of record NZ_NKUH01000047.1, read on the forward strand.
GCACCTCGACCACGCGCGCGTTCTGCAGCCGCGCGCACACCGCGTACATGCCGAACACCGGCGGGGTGATGACGATGGCGTCGCGGCCCGGCTCGCACAGGGCGCGCAGCAGCAGGTCGATGGCCTCGTCGCTGCCACGGCCGAGCAGCACCTGTTCCGGGGTGCAGGCGTACAGCTGCGCCAGTGCGGCGCGCAGCGCCGGCGGCTGCGGGTCGGGATAGCGGCGATTGCCGGCGTCGCCATCGGCGGCGTTGGCCCAGGCCGACTCGTTGGCATTGAGCCAGATCTCGCCCTGCAGCGCACTGCTGCGCGCGGACGAATAGCCGGCGAACTCGCGCAGGTCCGGGCGGACCAGCGCCAGCACGGCGCGTGCGTCTGAAGTCTGGCTCATGCCGCCTTCTCCATGCGCAGCGCCACCGCATTGGCGTGCGCGTCCAGGCCTTCGGCGCGCGCCATCAACACCGCGCAACCGCCGATCGCTGCGATGCCGGCGGCGCTGGCGCTCTGCACGCTGACGAAGTTCTGGAAGCTGGCCACGCTCACGCCGCTGTAGGCACGCGCCGCGCCGCTGGTGGGCAGCACGTGGTTGGTGCCGCTGCAGTAATCGCCCAGCGCCTCTGGAGTGTAGTCGCCCAGGAACACCGAGCCGGCGGCCTCGACCCGGTCCAGCCAGTCGCGCGGCGCGCGCAGCGCCAGGATCAGGTGTTCCGGGGCGTAGCGGTTGCTGATGGCGAACGCATCCTCCAGCGTGTCGACGCGGATCAGCCGCGACGCGGCCAGCGCCTGCCGGGCGATCGCCGCGCGCGGCAGCGTCGCCAGCTGCCGCTCCAGTTCGTTCTCGACCGCCTCGATCAGCACGGCGCTGTCGGACAGCAGCAATACCTGCGAGTCGGGGCCGTGCTCGGCCTGCGACAACAGGTCGGCGGCGACGAAGGCCGCATCGGCGCCGGCGTCGGCGATCACCAGCACCTCGGACGGCCCGGCCGGCATGTCGATCGCCGCCGCGCCGGCCTGCGCGATTTGCTGCTTGGCCTCGGTGACGTAGCTGTTGCCCGGGCCGAACAGCTTGTCGCAGGACGGCACGGTCTCGGTGCCGAAGCCCATCGCCGCGATCGCCTGGGCACCGCCGAGCTTGAACACCCGGTCCACGCCGCACAGCGTCGCCGCGACCAGCACCGCCGGATCGGCCGAGCCGTCGGCGCGCGGTGGCGTGCACAGCACCACCTCGCGGCAGCCGGCCAGCGCCGCCGGCACGCACAGCATCAGCGCCGTCGACGGCAGCGGCGCGCTGCCGGCCGGCACGTACAGGCCGACCCGGCCGATTGGCCGCACCACGCGCTCGCAGACCACGCCCGGTGCGGTCTCGACCGCGTACGGCTGCGCCATGCCGGCGCGGTGGAAGGTATCGATCCGCGCCGCCGCCTCGGCCATCGCCGCGCGCAGCGGCGCCGGCACCGCCGCCTCGGCGGCGGCGAACTCGGCGGCGCTCACTTCGAAGGTCTCCAGCACCACGCCGTCGAAACGCGCGGTGAGCTCGCGCAGCGCGTCGTCGCCGCGGCTGCGCACGTCATTGAGCACCTGCGCCACCGCGTTGCGGGTCTGCTCGGCCACGCGCTGCACCGGCCGGGTCAGCGCCTGGGTGCGTTCCTGCGCGTCGAGCGCGCTCCATTCCAAACGATTCATGCCAGCGACCGCTCCACCGTCAACACCATCAAGCCCTGCGCACCTGCGCGCTCCAGTTCCTCCATGCGCTGCCAGGTGATCGCACCGTGGCACATGGTCTGCAACTGCAGCGGGCCATCGGCATCGCCGGGCAGTTGCACCAGCGGTTCGGCGTCGGGCAGCAACCGCGCCAGGTCGGCCACGCGCTCGCGCGCGGCGCGGAACATCAGCAGCTTGCTGTCGCGCAGCTTGAGCACGCCGTCGAGCCGGCGCAGCAGCATCGCCGCCAGGCCGGCGCGGGCATCGGCCGGTTCGCGGACCGGACCGGCCAGCACCGCCTCGCTCTCCAGCAGTGTCTCCACCGGCTTGAGCTGGTTGGCGGCCAGGGTGGCGCCACTGGAGACCAGATCGCAGATCAGGTCGGCGGTGCCCAGGCGCGGCGCGATCTCCACCGAGCCGGACAGCTCCACCACCTGCGCGGCGATGCCACGCGCGTCCAGCCAGTCGGCCAGCACCGCCGGGTAGCTGGTGGCGATGCGCAGCCCCTGCACCTGCTGCGGGCCGCTCCACTCCCAACTCTCCGGAACCGCCAGCATCAGCCGGCACTGCCCGAAGTTCAGCCCGCGCAGGGCGCGATAGGCCTCCGGCAAGCCGTTGCGGCGGCGCTCGCCGGCCTGCTCTTCGAGTTCGTTGCGGCCGACGATGCCGAAGTCGCACACGCCGTCGGCGATCAGCCCGGGAATATCGTCGTCGCGCACCAGCAGCAGGTCGACCGGCAACGATTCGCCGTAGCAGAACAGCTTGTCGCGGCTCTCGCGCCAGCTCAGCCCGCAGGCGGCCAGCACCGCACGGGCCGGCTCGGCCAGGCGGCCGCTTTTCTGGATCGCGATACGCAGCCGGTCGCGGGCCGGTGCTGCCAGGGAAGCACTCATCAGGACATCTCAGTGGGAATCGGAGGGGCGCGCCGTCTGCCGGCGCAGCGCCGCGGCATAGCCGCCGGCGCCGTATTCCAGGGTCCGTGCGACACGGCCGATGGTGGTGACGCTGACCTGGGTCAGGTCGTGGATCTCGCGGTACGGCACGCCCTTGAGCAGCAGCGGCACCACCCGCCAGCGGTCCGCCATCGCCTCCAGCTCGGCCGGCGTGCACAGGTCCTGCAGGAACGCCGCCACTTCCTGCGGCTTGCCGAGCTGGGCCAGGGTGCGCGCCAACGCCTTGAACGAGGCGTCGCTGTCGCGGTCTGCTGCAGGGACGGGACGTTGTTTCATTGCGCTAATGTAATAGCACGCTATTACAAGGTCAAGTTTGCGCGGGCCGCGGCGACCTGGCGTTCAGCCTCCGGGCCATCCTGTTGCGCGCTCTGGCGCCCTGTGCGTTGCCGCGATCCGGCCTCACGCTGCGCGCAGACACCTCCCGCGGCGGATGGAAGGATCGCCCGGCGGCCGCTAGGATCGGCGATGACCGCCGCCGCTCTGGAGTACCGCATGCGCAATGCGTGTTTTGCCGCCCTTGTCCTGTGCATGGCGATGTCGGCAGCGGCGCAGCCGCCGCCGGCGCCTCCCGCCCAGGGGGCCGCAAACGCCGACACCGCGGCCACTGTGGAGCAACTGCCGATCCGCTCCAGCGCGCAGCTCGCCGCCTACCTGCGCGCCCATGCAGGCCAGCGCACGCCGCTGGACGCGCTCACGCCCGGCGCCCGCGAACGCTTCCTCGACGGTCTCGTGTTCGGCCGCAATGGCCTGGGTGGATTCGATACGCAGGACCTGCCGCAGCTGACCCGCACGCAGGGCCGGGCGCTGCTGGCGCTGTTCGGGGTCGAGCGCTACGCGGAAAGCTTGCCGCACTGGGCGACGCAACCGCGCGTCCACGAGCCCACCGCCGCGATCGGCGACCTGGAGCGTCGCTACAACGGCTACCACCGGAATCTGGACGGCCTCGGTCGCACTGGACGCGATCCCTGGCCCGCAGTGCGCAGCGCCCTGCCCGAAGCATTCGACCCCGCCGCCATCGCGCAATCGGACGCGACCACGCTGGATCTTCTGTATCGGGCCGTCGTCGCGACCTACGCGCTGCGCCCCACCCCGGCGGGGCTGGACACGCAACTGCAGGTGTTGGCGCAGTTGCGGCGCCGCGGCCAGGCCAGCGCGGCGCAGGTGGACGACGCCGGCAACGCGCTGCTGCTCGCGCATCGCGTGGAAGACGCACGGCGCCTGCTGGCCGATGGCGGCAGCGCCGACTGGCCGCATTGGCTGCGCTTCGAGGACCGCCTGGGCGCGGCCGCGCAGGGGCCGACGCTGTGGTCGCTGGAACCCGATGGGCGCACCCTGCGCCGGCAGCGGATCGATCTGGGGCCACCGCAGATCCTGGTCACCGCCGGCTGCCATTTCGCCGCCGACGCCGCGCGCGCCATCGCCGCCGATCCCGAACTGGGTCCGGCGTTCCGCCGCCATGCGCTGTGGCTGACCCTGCCGCCCGGCAGCGAGGACCTGGAGGCGCTGCGCGCCTGGAACCAGGCGCAGTCGCAGACGCCGCTGCATCCGCTCTACGACGTGGAGGAATGGCCGCTGTTGCCGCGCGAGTGGCGCATGCCCACGTTCTTCCTGGTGCGCGACGGCAAGGTCGTCGCGCAAGTGCAGGGCTGGCCGGCGGACGATGGCGAGCAGCGGCGTGCACTCAAGGCGATGCTGCAGGGTGCCGGCCTGCTGTAGCCTGCGTTTTTGGGATCGGCCGTGGCCGGGATCACCGGCCATGCCAGTCGCGGCTGAAGCCGCTCCCACGAAGATCTCGCACAGCGCGGCGGCCGTCGCCGGCCGCCGCCACCAGACTCAGGCCATCACCTTGGCCTGCTCCAGCTCCACCTGCAGCGTGCTGGCCAGTTCGTCGCGGGCGACCTCGAACTGCTGCTCGCGCAGCAGGTCCTTGACCGCGACCACCCCGCGCGCCAGCTCGTCGTCGCCGGCCAGCACCACGAAGCGGATGCCGGCACGGGCCGCGTACTGGAACTGCTTGCCGATCTTCTTCGGCTCCATCTGCACTTCGGTGTTGATGCCGCCGGCGCGCAGGCGCCGCGCGATGTCCAGCGCGTCGTCCAGCTTGGCCTCGTCCATCAGCGCCACCATGGCCTGCACGCTGCTGGAGGCGATGCCGTCGATCAGGCCGGCCTCGCGCAACTGCCAGAACAACCGGGTCAGGCCGATGGAAATGCCCACGCCGGGCAGCTTGGACTTGCTGTAGTGGCTGGCCAGGTCCTCGTAGCGGCCGCCCGAGCAGATCGAGCCGATCTGCGGGTAGTCGGTCAGCAAGGTCTCGTAGACGGTGCCGGTGTAGTAGTCCAGGCCGCGGGCGATGGAGAAATTGAGGCAGTACGCGGTCTCCGGCACGCCCAGCGCCTTGACCAGGGCCAGCACCTCGCGCAGTTCGGCCACGCCCTCGCGCAGGGTCGCACTGGACGCCGCATCGGCCTCCAGCGCCTGTAGCCGCGCCAACGCATCGTCGTGGCCGCTGGAGCGCACCGCGACGAAATCGAGGATGCGCTGCACCTGCTCGGCGGGAATGCCGAAGCCCTCGCCAGCCAGCGTCTCGCGCACGTAGTCGGCGCCGCGCTTGTCCAGCTTGTCGACCTCGCGCAGCACCGCGAGCTGGCGCTCGCCCTCGGCCACGCCCAGGCTCTCGAAGAAACCGCGCATCAGCTTGCGGTTGTTCAACTGCACGGCGAAATCGCCAATGCCCAGTTCGGCGAACACCGCGTGGATCACCGCCAGCACCTCGGCGTCGTAACGGATGCTCAGCGCATCCTTGCCGATCACGTCGATGTCGCACTGGTAGAACTCGCGGAAGCGGCCGCGCTGGGCGCGTTCGCCGCGGTACACGCGCTGCATCTGGTAGCGCCGGAACGGGAAGCTCAGCTCGTGCTCGTGTTCGGCCACGTAGCGGGCCAGCGGCACGGTCAGGTCGAAGCGCAGCGCCAGCTCCGGCAGCCCGCCCTCGCCGCCCTCGGCCGCGGCATTGGCCAGCGCACCGGTGGACTGCACGAAGTACACCTGGCGCTCGGTCTCACCGCCGGACTTGGTCAGCAGCACGTCGGACAGCTCGAACACCGGCGTCTCCACCGGCAGGAACCCGAACCGCTCGTAATTGCGGCGAATGACGTCCAGCATGCGCTGGAACGCGATCTGCTCGCGTGGCAGCAATTCCATGATGCCGGGCGGCGTACGGGGCTTGATCACGTGCGGAACTCCTGCGATTCGGGGGCGAGCGGGACGCCAATTCTAGCCGCACCGGCCACGCGCGGCCGCATCGGCGTATCATTCGCCGGTGCCGAAGCCGCTGCCCCGCCCATGAACAGGCCTCCTTCCGGATTCGCCCTGCCCTACGCCGACGCGTCCGCCCCGCGCGAACCGCGCGGCAACGAATGCCTGCATTGCGCGGTCCGCCACCTGGCGATCTGCTCGGCGCTGGCCTGCGACGAGGTGCAGGCGCTGGAACGGGCCACGACCTCGCTGCACTACGCCGCCGGCGCCACTCTGGCCCGCACCGGCGAGGCACGACAGGCGGTCTACACCGTCACCGCCGGCGCGCTGCGCCTGGTCCGCACCCTCGCCGACGGACGCCGCCAGGTGGCCGGTTTCGTCCTGCCCGGCGACTATGTCGGCCTGAGCGAATCGGCCAGGCACCGCCACGATATCGAAGCCATCGCCGACAGCCGGGTGTGCCGGGTGCCGGTGGCGCAGATGCAGCAGTTGCGCACGCAGTTCCCGCACCTGGAGCGCAAGCTGCTGCAACGCGCCTGCCTGGAGCTGGATGCGGCGCAGGACGCGGCGCTGTCGCTGGCGCGGCTGCAGCCGGCCGAGAAACTGGCCGACTTCCTGCTCAAGCTGGCGGCCCGCGCGGCGCGCCAGGGCGATGCCGGCAACAAGGTGGTGCTGCCGATGGGCCGCGGCGACATCGCCGACCATCTCGGCCTGACCATGGAGACGGTCAGCCGCACCTTCACCAAGCTGCGCCAGCAGGGCCTGATCGCGCTGCCGCAACTGCACGTGGTGGAGATCCGCGACTTCGCCGCGCTGCACCGGCTGGCGTCGGACGAAGACTGAGCGGACCGGCGTGGCGATTTTTTCGCCACGCCGATCGAGGCACCGACGCCATGCGGTGCCTGGCCACTTATCCACAGGATTCCAGAGCAACGCTCCACATCGCGTGTGGACAACCGTGCAGCGCCCGCCCGCCGGCGGCCAACCGATCACCGGTTTGCTGCCGCGTGCAGCACTGCCGCACCGCCAGCTCTGAACGCTTCAGCCGGCCATCGCGGCGGCGACGCCCGACCGGCATACACTGCGTGCGCAACACACCTGCGGCGCCGCCGCGGTGCCGGTGGGGGGACCACTCGGAGGGCCAACATGGCCGTCGCCATCGAGATGCAACACGCCTCGCGCGCCTGCGTGATGCTGGACCGCGAGCGCGAACTGGAGTTCTGGAAGGCGCATTACGCACACAGCCCCTTCCATCAGCCCGGTTACACGTTCCACGACTACGAGCCGGCGCTGAAGCTGGCCTACGATGCCTACCTCAAGTACCACGGCCAGCGCGTGGAAGAGGTGGTCGCGCAACTGCGCGACGTGTTCCTGCGCGACCATCCGCGCTCGCGCCTGGACTGGCTGCAGGTCCGCGGCATCGTCCTGGCCGCCTGGCAGCGGTTGCAGCCGTCCGACTGAGCCGTCGGGCGCGCTCGCGCGCCCCGGCCTGCGCTGCTCAGCCGGCCAGCAGCCGCGCGCGCAGCGCCGCGTAGTCCGGCGCGATCGGCTCGGCCTGCGCGGGCCGCTGCAGCAGCGCCGCCAAGGCCGGCGGCACGGCCACCGGCTGGCCGATCAGCGGCTCCACCACCCCTTCGAACTTGGCCGGATGCGCGGTGGCCGCCACCGCCCAATCGCCGGCGTCGGCCTCCGCGCCTTCGGCGCGCAGTTGCTGCAGCACGTGCAGCGCGGTGGCGGTGTGCGGGCAATGCACCTCGCCGTAGCGGCGGAAGCGCTCGCCGATGGTCTGGCGGATCTGCGCATCGTCCACCGAGTACGCCTGGAACTGGGTGCGCAGCGTGGCGTCGTCGCCCTGGTAGAGCCAGCGCAGGCGCTCGACATTGCTCGGCGCGCCGACGTCCATCGCATTGGCCAGGGTCGCCACGCTGGGCTGCGGCGCGTAGTCGGCGCCGGCGAAGAAGTCCGGCAGCACGCGGTTGGCATTGGTCGCCAGCACGATCCGGCCCAGCGGCACGCCCAGCGCACGCGCCAGGATCGCGGCCAGCGCATTGCCCAGGTTGCCGGTGGGCACCACCAAATTCAGCGGCTGCGCATGCGCGGCATGGTGCTGCAGGGCTGCATGTGCGTAGTAGCTCATCTGCGGCAGCAAGCGCCCCAGGCTGATGCTGTTGGCCGAACTCAGCGGCGCTTGCGCCTGCAGGTCGGCGTCGTTCAGGGCCTGCTTGACCAGCGCCTGGCAATCGTCGAACGAGCCGGCCACGCGCAGCGCCTGGATGTTGTCGCCGAAGCAGCCGAGTTGGTGCGCCTGCCGCGGCGACACGCGCCCGTCCGGATACAGCACCACCACGCGCAACCCGGGCTGGCGATGGAACGCGGCCGCGACCGCGGCACCGGTATCGCCGGAGGTGGCGACGAGGATGGTCAACGGCGTTTCCGCCCCCCGCCGCAGCCGGGTCAGGCAGGCGGCCAGGAAGCGCGCGCCGAAGTCCTTGAACGCGGCGGTCGGCCCATGGAACAGCTCCAGCGCGTGGTCGCCGGGCGTGGCCAGCGGCTGCAGCGGCGCGGCGAAGTCGAAGGCCTCCGCGCAGATGGCCGGCAGTTCCGCAGCCAGAGCGTCGCCATCGAAGAACGGCGCCAGCAGGTCCGCGGCGGTCTCGGCGAGGCTGGCACCGGCGCGCAGGTCGCGGGCGGCGGGCAGGCGCTCGGGGACGTACAGGCCGCCATCGGGGGCGAGCCCGGCGGCGATGGCCTGGCTGAGCGAAACGGCGGGAGCGGCGTTACGGGTGGAGATGAAGTTCATGGTGGTTCCGGTGGCAGGGAAGTTCGGTCGCACTGGCATTTCTGGCTCTGGCTCTGGCTGTTGCTCTTGCTCTTGCTGTTGCGCTTGCTGTTGCTCTTGCTGTTGCGCTTGCTGTTGCTTTGGCTGTTGCGCTTCTGCTTTACCGGGGGCCCCTCGGCGCGGCAGCCACGGCGGGCGAACACCCGAAGGGCGACGCGCAGGATGCGCGTCGTTTTTCGCCGGCACATGGATGTGCCGTCGAAAAATGCCCGTCGTGGCTGCGGACCCGGAGCGCGTTAGCGCGGAGGGCGCGCTGCGGGGTGTGCTTTCTTTTGGTTACTTTTCTTTGCACAAGCAAAGAAAAGTGACTCGCCGCCAGGCGAAAGCCTTTGCTGTTGCTTGAGATTTGTAAATCAAACGCGAAGAACCTGGAAGTCAACTGTCCTACAGGTG
>NZ_NKUH01000048.1:0-44052 GCF_009192895.1 Xanthomonas sp. LMG 12460
CCCCATTCCCCATTCCCGGCCTTCAGGCCTTCAAGCCATCCACATCCAGGATCAGCGCCAGGCGGCCATCGCCGATGAGGGTGGCGCCGGCGTAGCCGGGCAGGCCGCGCAGCGAGCGCGGCAGCGGCTTGATCACCACTTCTTCGCGGCCGCGGACCTGGTCCACGACCAGGCCCATGCGCGATTCGCCGGCCTGCAGCACCACCACGGTGAGCAGCGGCAGTTGCGGGGCGTCGATGTTGAGCCACTGGCGCAGGTCCACCAGCGGCAGGGTGTGCGACTGCCGGTCGAGCACGGCGCGGCCGTCGAACCAGCCCAGCGAGCGGCGCGGGGCGTGCAGCACTTCCACCACGCGCGCCAGCGGCAGCGCGTAGACGGTATCGCCGGCCTGCACCAGCAGGGTCGGCAGGATCGCCAGGGTCAGCGGCACGCGGATCAGGAAGCGGCTGCCGCGGCCCAGTTCCGACTGGATCTGGATCTGCCCGCTGAGTTCGCGGATGCGCGACTGCACCACGTCCATGCCGACGCCGCGGCCGGAGATGTCGGTGACTTCGGATTTGGTCGAGAAACCAGGCAGGAACACCAGGTGCAGGCATTCCTCGGTGGTCAGGCGGGCGGCGGCCTCGGGGTCGATCAGGCCCTTCTCGCGGGCCTTGGCGCGCAGCCGTTCCGGGTCGATGCCGGCGCCGTCGTCCTGCACCTCGATGCTGACGTAGTCGCCTTCCTGCTGCGCCGACAGGCGCACATGGCCGCCGCGCGGCTTGCCGGTGGCTTCGCGCAGCGCCGGGGCCTCGATGCCGTGGTCGATCGCGTTGCGCACCAGGTGCACCAGCGGATCGGCCAGCGCCTCGACCAGGTTGCGATCGAGCTCGGTGTCGGCGCCGATCAGTTCCAGTTCCACTTCCTTGTTGAGCGAGCGGGCGACGTCGCGCGCCACTTTGGGGAAGCGCGAGAACACCTTGCCCACCGGCTGCATGCGCGTGCGCATCACCGCCGACTGCAGGCGCGCGGTGGCGATGTCCAGGCTGCTGACCGCGCGGTCCAGTTCCTCGTCGCGCAGGCGCACGCGTAGGGTCTTGAGGCGGTTGCGCGAGAGCACCAGTTCGCCGATCAGGTTGACGATCGCGTCCAGGCGCTTGGTGTCCACGCGCACGGTGTGTTCGGGCTCGGCGGCCTTGGCCGGGGCGGCCGCGGCCTTGGGCGCGGCGCTGGGCGCGCGCGGCGCCGGCTGCAGCGCCTGCGGCGTGGCCGTCGGCGGCGCATCGCCGTGCAACTGGTCCAGCAGCGCTTCGAATTCGTCGTCGCTGATCAGGTCTCCCGCGGCCGCGGCGGTGGCCGGGACGGCGGCGGGCGCGGGCGCGGCGCTCTTCGCGGGTGCCGGCGCCGGTGCGTCGTCGCCGTGCGCGTCGAACTGCGCGATCAGCTCCGGCGGCGCGCGCGGCGGCTCCTGGCCGCTGCCGAAGGCATCGAGCATCGACTGCAGGTAGTCCAGCGACTGCTGCGCGGCGTCGAAGTGCCGCGCCTGCAGGGTGGCCTGGCCGGCACGGGCCATGCCCAGGGTTTCCTCCGCGGCGTGGCACAGCTCGACCATGGCGTTGATCGCCAGGAAGCCGGCGCCGCCCTTGAGCGTGTGGAAGCCGCGGAACACGGCGTTGAGCTGGCCGCTGTCCTCGGGCGCCTGCTCCAGCGACACCAACTGCTCGCCGAGCCGGTCCAGGATCTCCTGGGCCTCGATGATGAAGTCGGCAGCGATGTCGTCGGGTACGGCGCTCATAGAGTTAGAGTCCCAGGCCCGAGAGCAGGTCGTCGGCGTCGTTCTGCGACACGCCGTGGCGGTCCAGGCCGGGCAGGGCCGGACCGGCCAGGCTGCCGTCGGCCTTGCGTTCTTCCTTCGGCGGCAGACCCAGCGCGCCGAAGCCCTCGTGCACGCGGCGCACGATGCCGGCGACACGGCGGATGATCTGCCCGGTCAGGTCCTGGAAGCTCTGCGCCAGGGCCATTTCGGTGAGGTTGTGGCGGATCTTGTCGAGGATCTCGCTCTGGTCGCCGCTGAGGCCGCCGGCGGCGAGCTGGTCGGCCAGCGCACGGCATTCCTCGGCCAGGTCCAGGGTGCGGTGGCTGGCCTGTTCGGTCATCTCCACCACGTGGTCCAGGCGCGAGCAGGCGTCGTCCAGCTCGCCGGCCTCGCTGGGCACCACCGGCAGTTCGCCGAGCGCCTGCCCCAGGTCGCGTGCGAGCCGGCTCAGGCCCTGCATCATCGGCCGCGTGCGCCAGGCGGCGAGGGTGTCGATCTCCCTGCGCCAGCCGGCCTCGTCGCCGTTTTCCAGCGCGTCCAGCGCGCCTTGCAGGCGTTCGATCAGGGCGGTACGTTCGGCGGTGGCTTCCATTTAGGCGGTCGCTCCCAGGCGTTCGAAGATCTTGCCCAGCTTCTCCTGCAGCGTCTGCGCGGTGAACGGCTTGATGATGTAGCCGTTCACGCCGCACTGCGCGGCCTCGATGATCTGCTCGCGCTTGGCCTCTGCCGTGACCATCAGCACCGGCAGGTGCTTGAGCTTGTCGTCGGCGCGGATGTTGCGCAGCAGATCGATGCCGGTCATGCCCGGCATGTTCCAGTCGGTGACCACGAACTCGAACGGCGCCGAGCGCAGCGCGGCCAGGGCGCTGTTGCCGTCTTCGGCCTCGGCGGTATTGGTGAAGCCCAGATCGCCGAGCAGATTCTTGACGATGCGTCGCATCGTCGAGAAATCGTCCACGATCAAAATCCGCATGTTCTTGTTCACCACTGACTCCTAAGGGTTCCTATTCTTCGTCTTCCAGACCGGCATCGGCGACCTCGAACGCCTTCAGGCGTCCGCGCAACCGTACCGTGGCCTGGCCATGGATCTGACACACGCGCGACTCGCTGACCCCGAGCACCGCGCCGATTTCCTTGAGGTTCAATTCCTGCTCGTAGTACAGCGACAGCACCAACTGCTCGCGTTCGGGCAACTGCGCGATGGCCTTGCCCAGCTCGCGGCCGAATTCGCTGCGCTCGAGCATCTGCTGCGGATTGGGTCCGCCCTTGGCGATGGTATCCAGCTCGCCATGGTCCTCGATGCGCGACTCCAGGCTCAGCACCTGGCCGCGGGCGGCATCTTCCATCAAACGCAGGTATTCGGGAAGCGGCATGTCCATCGCCGCGGCCACTTCGTTGGCGGCGGCGGCGCGGCCGGTGCTCTGTTCGATCTTGCGGATCGCCGAGGCGGCGTCGCGGGCGCGGCGGTGCACCGAGCGCGGCACCCAGTCGCCGCGGCGGATCTCGTCGATCATCGCGCCGCGGATGCGGATCGAGGCGTAGGTCTCGAACGAGGCGCCCTGTTCGGCGTCGTAGCTGCGCGAGGCCTCGATCAGGCCGATCATGCCGGCCTGGATCAGGTCGTCGATCTCGACGCTGGCCGGCAGCCGCGCCGCCAGGTGGTGGGCGATGCGCCGGACCAGGTCCGAGTGCTGGGTGATGTAGTCGTTGGCGCTGTTGCGCTGGACGGCGCGGTAGTGGGCGGCGGCGTTCATGCGGCCACCCCGCGCTGGATGATGCGCTCGACGAAGAACTCGACGTTGCCGCGCGGGGCGGTCGGCGCCTGCCAGCGTGCGGTGCGCCGGGCGATCTCGCTGATCGCCTGCGCCGACGGGCTGGACGGGTAGGCCTTGACCACCGGCTGCTGGCGCTGCACCGACAGGCGCAGCCAGTCGTCCTGCGGCACGCAGCCCAGGTAGTTCAGCGACACGTCGCCGAGGAACTTCTCGCAGACCCGGCTGAGCTTGTCGTACAGCAGGCGGCCTTCGTTGAGGTCGCGGACCATGTTGGCGACGATCTGCACCCGGTCCACGCCGCGCTCGCGCGAGAGGACCTTGATCAGGGCGTAGGCGTCGGTGATCGAGGCCGGCTCGTCGCAGACCACCACCACCGCGTCCTGCGCGGCCTGGCAGAAGGTCAGCACGCTGTCGGTGATGCCGGCGGCGGTGTCGACGATCATCACGTCCAGCTCGCGCTGCAGCTCGGAGAACACGTTGACCAGGCCCACGTGCTGGGCCGGCGGCAGCTCGGCCATGTAGCGGCGGCCGGAGGCGGCGGGCACCACCATGAGCCCGTTGGGCATGTCGATCAGCACCTCTTCCAGGGTGCAGCGCCCGGCGACCAGGTCGGCCACGGTGAACTTGGGGGTCAGCCCGAGCAGCACGTCGACGTTGGCCAGGCCCAGGTCGGCGTCCAGCAGCAGGGTGCGCTTGCCCATGTCGGCCAGCGCCATGGACAGGTTCACCGAGATGTTGGTCTTGCCCACGCCGCCCTTGCCGCCGGTCACGGCGATGGTGCGCACCGGACCCAGCGGTTCGCTGCGCGTCGCCGACAGGGGGAAGGCATTGGTCAGATTGACGTAGTCACGCGACGGCATGGGTCTGCTCCGGAGTACAGGGCTTATCGGCAGCGCGCCGCAAATCTTCAAGGCGCAATACCAGGCTGGCGGCGTTGGCGCGGTGCAGGTCGTCCGGCACACGCTGTCCATCGGTCACCCAGGTGATGGGGAGGCGGTGGTCCACGACCACCGACAAGGCACTGCCGAACCGCCCGGTCTCGTCCAACTTGGTCAGGATGACCCCCTGTGGGTCGGCGCCGGCGAACCGGCGCACCACCTCGTCCAGGTCGGAGAAATGGGCGTTGGCGGGGAGGACCAGCAAGGATCGGACCACCCGCGAGGCGCGCAGCCAGTGCAGCTGGGCGGCCAGGGCGCGGTCGCGCTGGCCCATGCCGGCGGTGTCGATCAGCACCAGCTTGTAGTCGGCCAGGCGCTCCAGCAGCTGCTGCAGCGCGGCGTCGCTGTCGGCCTCGTGCACGGCGATGCCGAGCTGGCGGCCGTAGCTGTGCAGCTGTTCGCGGCCGCCGACGCGGATGGTGTCGGTGGTGACCAGGGCCACGTCGCGGGCGGCATGGCGCTCCAGGAAGCGCGAGGCCAGCTTGGCGATGGTGGTGGTCTTGCCGGCGCCGGTCGGGCCGATCAGGGCGATCACGCCGCCTTCCTCGAGCGGGTCCAGCGCGGCGATCGGCAGGCGCTTGGACAGCAGGCCCAGCATCAGCCCGCGGCCGCGGTGCAGCTCCAGGTCGGCGGGGATCTGCATGACCACGTCGCGGGTGATGCCGCTGTCGAAGCCGTAGTCGTCCATCAGCTCCAGCGCCTGGGCGCGGACCGGCGAGCCGCGCAGGCGCTCGTCGGTGAGGCGGTTCATCTCGCGCTCGATCATCTGCCGCATCAGCGACAGTTCGTCGCGCAGCTGCGTCAATTGTTCGTCGTTCTGCGGGGCGGGGAAGGTCGGCACTGCCGCCAGCGCCGCGGCCGCCGGGATCCCGGCAGCGGCCGGCGCATCGGCGGTCGCGACGGGCGCGGCCGGGGCCGGGCTCGCCACCGGGGTCAGCGCCACCGCGGGCACGTCGTCGCGCCAGGCCGGCACGGCCTCGGCGGCCGGCGCCGCGGTGGCGGCGGCGAACGGACTGGGCATGGGCACGCTGATCGGGGCGTTGCGGAACACGTCCTCGGGGATGCTGAACTCGGCGCGGCCGGTGACCGGCGCTGCGGCCTTGGCCGGGGCGGCCTGGCGTGCGGCGGCAGCAGGGGCGGCCGCGGCGGGCATCGCCGAGGCGGCCAGCGCCGCCGGCTGGGTCAGCGGCCGTGCCGGGGAAGCGGCCGGGGCGGCCGGCGCGGCACTGCCGCGGCGCTCGCTGATCGCGGCCATCATCGCCATCGCCGGGCTGGCGGCGGCGTCGCCGCGTGCGGCACGCGGGGCCGCAGCGGCCGGCGCCTGGCTCGCCGCGGCGGCGCGCGGCGCCTCGTCCGGGCGCACCGCATCCAGCGCCCGCTGCACCAGGGCCTCGTCGTAGTTGCTGGCGGCCACGATCTCGATGCCCTCGTCGGTACGCCGGTTGGACAGGATCACCGCATCCGGCCCGTGCTCGTCGCGCACCATCCGGAAGGCGGTGCGCATGTCGGGGGCGACAAAGCGTTTGATCTTCATGGGTGGGAGCCGGGAATGGGGAATGGGGAATGGGGAATGGATGCGTGATCGGTGCCGATACGTGGCGGGCCGCGGTGTCGTGTCCGGTTTTTCGTGATCGTGTTCATTGCTCTCTCCGCTGCCGGGGCAAGGGTGCGATTCCCCATTCCCTGTTCCCGTTTCCCGTCATCTCAACTGATCGTGCCCACCAGCTTCAGCCGCTTGTCCTCCGGCACTTCGCTGTAGGACAGGACCGACAGCGCGGGGACGCTGTGGCGGACCAGGCGGGCGAGGGCGGCGCGGACCTGCGCCGGCACCAGCACCACCGCCGGTTCGTTGCGCGCCTCCTGCTTGCTCACGCAGTCCGCCAGACTTTGGTGCAAGCGTTCGGCCAGTCCGGGTTCCAGCGCCGCGCCGTTGCCCTGGGTAGAGTCCTGCAAGACGCGTTCCAATTGCGGGGCCAGGGTGAACACCGGCAGTTCCGGGGCCATGCCGGCGATCTCCTGGACGATGAACCGGCCCAGGGCGTTGCGCACCGCGGCGGTGAGCGCGCCGGGTTCCTGACTCTGCGGGGCGTGCTCGACCAGGGCCTCGACGATCTTGCGCAACTGCCGCACCGGGATCTTCTCGATGAGCAGGTTCTGCAGCACCCGCACCACCACCGACAGCGGCAGCGCCTTGGGGGTGAGGTCCTCGACCAGCTTGGGCGCGCTCTTGGCCAGGGTCGCCAGCAGCTGCTGCACTTCCTCGTGGCCGAGCAGTTCCGGGGCGTGCTCGCGGATCAGGTGCGAGAGGTGGGTGGCGATCACCGTGGCCGGGTCGACCACGGTATAGCCCATGGTCTCGGCCTGGGCGCGCAGATGCGGCTGGATCCAGATCGCATCCAGGCCGAACGCGGGGTCCTTGCCGGGGATGCCGTCGATCTTGCCGAGCGCGCCGCCCGGGTCCAGCGCCAGTTCGCGGTCCGGGTGGATGTCGGCGGTGGCCACCGGCACGCCGTGCACCAGCAGGCGGTAGGCGTTGGCCGGCAGTTCCAGGTTGTCGCGGATGTGCACCGGCGGCACCAGGAAACCGATGTCCTGGGTCAGCTTGCGGCGCACGCCCTTGATCCGCGCCATCAGCTCGCCGCCCTGGGTCTTGTCCACCAGCGGGATCAACCGGTAGCCGACCTCCAGGCCCAATGGGTCGATCGGGCGCAGTTCGTCCCAGCCCAGTTCGGCATTGGCCTGAGCGGCGGCCGCGGCCTGTGGTGCCGCCTCGGCCGCGGCCGGCGGCGGCAGCAGGCTGCGCTTCCACATCTTCCAGGCCAGCAGGCCCAGGATCAGCGCCAGCGTCAAGAAAGCGACGTTGGGCATGCCCGGGATCAGGCCGACCAGGCCCAGGATCGCCGCGGCCACCGCCAGCGCCTTATGCTGGCCGAACACCTGGCCCATCATCGAGGCGCCCATGTCCTGCGAGCGCGAGGCGCGGGTGACCAGCATCGCCACCGCCGAGGACACCAGCAGCGCCGGCAGCTGCGCGACCAGGCCGTCGCCGATCGACAGCAGGGTGTAGGTGGAGGCGGCCTGCGCCACTGGCATGCCGTGCTGCAGGACGCCGACGGCCATGCCGCCGATCAGGTTGATGAACAGGATCAGGATGCCGGCGATGGCGTCGCCACGGATGAACTTGCTGGCGCCGTCCATCGAACCGTAGAAGTCCGCTTCCTCGCGCACTTCCTCGCGGCGGGCCTTGGCTTCCTCGCGGGTCAGCAGGCCGGCGTTGAGGTCGGCGTCGATCGCCATCTGTTTGCCGGGCATGGCGTCGAGGATGAAGCGTGCGGTCACTTCCGACACGCGCCCGGCGCCCTTGGTGATGACCACGAAGTTGATGATGGTCAGGATCGCGAACACCACGATGCCGACCGCATAGTTGCCGCCGATCACGAATTCGCCGAAGGCCTCGATCACCTTGCCGGCGGCGCCGTGGCCGCCCTGGCCGTTGATCAGGATCACGCGGGTGGAGGCCACGTTCAGCGCCAGGCGCAGCATCGTGGTCATCAGCAGCACGATCGGGAAGATGCTGAACTCCAGCGGCCGCTTCACGTACACCACCGCCAGCAGCACCATCAGCGAGATGGCGATGTTGAAGGTGAACAGGGCGTCCAGCACCGGTGCGGCCAGCGGCACCACGACCATCGCCAGCATCAGCAACACGATCACCGGGGCGCCGAGCCCGTGCTTGATCATGTCCATGACTTTGCGCGTGTTCATCTGCGCGGCAGGCTGACTCATGGCTGGCTCCCCGGGGCGAATTCATCCACTTCCAGCGGCGGCAACGGCGGCATCGGCCCGCTGCGCCAGGCGCGCAGCGTGTAGACGTACGAGAGGACCTGCGCCACCGCGGAATACAGTCTCACGGGAATTTCCTTGCCGAGTTGGCCTTCCCTATACAAGGCGCGTGCCAAAGGCGGCGCCGAGATCACCGCCACGCGGTGCTGCTCGCCGACCTCGCGGATGCGGAAGGCGATCTCGTCCACGCCCTTGGCGACCACGGTGGGGGCGCGCATGCGCCCGCTCTCGTACTTCAGCGCCACCGCATAGTGGGTCGGGTTGACCACCACCACGTCGGCCTTGGGCACGGCTTCCATCATCCGCCGCTGCGACATCTGCATCTGCATCTGGCGGATGCGGCCCTTGACCTCGGGGCTGCCGTCGCTTTCCTTCATTTCCCGGCGCACTTCCTCGCGGGTCATCTTCAGTTTGCGGATGTAATTCCACTTCTGATAGGGCGCGTCGATCGCCGCCAGCAGCGCCAGCGCGCCGGCGGTGTACAGCAGCAGCTTCAGCGTGAAGCCCAGGCCGTGGCCGATGGCCTGCTCCAGCGGCTGCAGCAGCAGGCCGCGCAGGAAGTCGGTGCTGCCCCACAGGCACAGCATCGCGGCGCCGCCGACGAAGCCCATGCGCAGGATCGACTTGAGCAGTTCGACGATGGTCTCGGCGCCGTACATGCGGCTGAGCCCATTCATCGGGTTGAGCCGGTCGAACTTGGGCATCAGCGCCTGGCCGGAGAAGCGCAGGGTGCCCATCAGCACCGGCGCGGCGAAGCTGGCCGCCAGGCAGATGCCGACCAGCGGCAGCACCACCCAGAGCAGGTTCAGCAGCAGGTCGCCGAAATGGCCGAACATCGCCTGCGGATGCTCGCGCAGCGACAGGTCCGGGCGCAGCGCCTGTTTCAGCCAGGCCACCGCACCGGCGGCCATGGAGGTGGACAGGCCCATCAGGGCGAAGACGCCGGCGCTGAACACCGCGGCCGTCGCCAGTTCGCGCGAATGCGGGATGTTGCCCTGTTCGCGGGCTTCGCGCAGACGTTTGTCTGTTGGCTGTTCTGTGCGCTCTGCGCCTTCTTCGCTCTCGGACATCGGGGGTGCGCTCGGCCAGGATCGACCCTGCGCACTGCAAGGACCGTGCCGGTCCCTGGCCCGGATTCCGGGCGCTGCCGCCGCGCCTCTCGGCCGCGGCGGTGGCTAGGCGAGTTGCAGCTCGACCCGGTCGCGGCCCAGCCGCTTGGCCTGGTACAGCGCCGCGTCGGCGCGCGCCAGCAGGTGCTGCAGCGGTTCGCCCGGTCGATACCAGGCCACGCCGATCGAGGCGGTGATCGCCAACTGCCGCTCGCCGATGCGCAGCGGCTGCCCGGCGATGGTGGCGCGCAGGGCCTGCAGCCGCTCGCCGCAGCTCGGCGGCAAGCCGGGCAGCACGGCCAGCAGTTCCTCGCCGCCGTAGCGGCCGACCAGGTCGGCGTCGCGCAGGTTGGCGCCCAGGCGCCGCGCCACCTCGATCAGCACCGCGTCGCCCACCAGGTGGCCGTGTTCGTCGTTGATCCGCTTGAAGTGGTCGAGGTCGATCATCGCCACTGCCAGCGGGGTCTGCTCGGCGTCGCTGCGGCGCATCTGCGCCGCCAGCGCCTCGAGGATGCCGGCGCGGTTGAGCAGGCCGGTGAGGGCGTCGTGCGAGGCCTTCACCGCCAGTGCGGCGCGGGCGATCTCCAGTTCGCGCTTGTCGTGTTCCAGCTCCTCGGTGCGCCGCGCCACCAGCTCGGCCAGTTCGTGCTGGCGCTGGTGCAGGCGGCGTTCGCGCCAGTGCAGCAGGGCCACCGCCAGGCCGCCGCCGAGCACCAGGTACAGCGCGATCATCGGCTGGCTGCGCCACCACACCGGCG
Organism: Xanthomonas sp. LMG 12460; assembly: GCF_009192895.1. Taxonomy (NCBI): domain Bacteria; kingdom Pseudomonadati; phylum Pseudomonadota; class Gammaproteobacteria; order Lysobacterales; family Lysobacteraceae; genus Xanthomonas; species Xanthomonas sp. LMG 12460. The sequence continues at coordinate 10,219 of NZ_NKUH01000048.1, forward strand.
CCACCGAGAACGCCACCCGCAGCGGCGCCGAGGCGCTGCGCCGGTAGGCGTCCAGCAACTGCACCTCCAGCACGTAGTGGCCCGGCGCCAGCGGCGGTTGCTCGAACTCGAAGTTGGGCGTGTGCAGCCAGCGGGTGTGTGCGCCCTCGAAGCGATAGCGGAAGCTGATGCGGTTGCGCTCGTCGTACAGGTCCGGCGAGCCGACCGCGATATGCAGCGGATCTTCGCTCCAGCGCAGGCGCGCGCCCGCGGCGATGGCGGCGCCGGCACGGCTGAACTCCTTGAGCGCCAGCCTTGGCGCCTGCGCCGGGAACAGCCGCGCCGGATCCAGCAGATGGGTGACGCCACGGCTGCTGCCCAGCCATACCGAGCCGTCGTGGTCTTCCAGGAAGGCCGATTCGGACATGTCGTTCCAGAGCAGCCCCTGCGCCTGCGTCAGCCGCGACCAGGCGCGTCCGTCGTAGACGTCCACGCCCTGGTTGTGGCTGATCCAGATCCATCCGTTGCGGGTGCGGCGCAGGCTGTACAGTTGCAGGCCGCTCAACTGCGCATCGGCCGGCTGCAGGTACAGGGTGTCGCCGTCGAGCCGCCCTTGCCAGGCCCCGGGGCCATACAGGCTGGCCCAGGCCTGGCCATCGTCCAGGACCAGCAGCTTGCTGAGCACGGGTTGCGCCGGCGCACCATCCACGACCAGCCGGATCGGTGTCCAGGTCTCGCCACGCAGTCGGAACACGCCGGTCATGCCCACCGCCATCACGCTGCCGTCGCTACGCTGCTGGATGTCCGAATACTCGCCACCGGGCAGCGCCTGCACCTTCTGCGGCACCGCGTCGGCGTCGGCCGCCGCCAGCAGATACACCCCGTGGTTGCTGAGGATCCACACCCGGCCGCTCGCATCCACGAACAGCTGTTTGGCGATGCCGTCCAGCGGCGGGTAGGCGCGCAGCAGCCGGCCCTGCGCGTCGTATCGGCGCAGCGCGCCGACCGAGCCGATGCTCCACAGCGTGCCGTCCGCGGCGCGTTGCAGGCCGATCATCTGCGTGCCGTGGTCGCTGGGCCAGCGCTGGAAGCGGCCATCCTCGCGCAGGCGGTCGACGCCGCCCTCGTTACCGACCAGCAGGTCGCCGCGCTGGGTGCGCTGGATGCTCCAGGTCGGCGCGCGGCTGATGCCCTGCGACACATCCCAGTTCTCGATCCAGCCGTAGCCGTTCCAGCGCAGCACGCCTTCGCCATCCATGCTCAGCCACAGGTCGCCGGCCTGGTCGAAGTGCATGGCGACGATGCTGCCCTCGGGCAGGCCGTTGCGACGGTCGAAACTGCGCCAGCGCCCCTGTTCCCAGCGCGCCAGGCCCTGGTTGGTCCGCACCAGCACCCGGTGCTGCGGGTCCAGCAGGATCGGCGTGCGCCAGGTCACCAGGGCCGGTCCGTCCAGCCCGGGGGGTGTCTGCTCCTGGAAGCGCGTCGCGCCGGCCTGCAGCCGCATCACCTTGCGACTGCCGACGACCCACAGGTTCCCGTCGCGGTCGCGCACCGCATTGCGCCAGAATTCGGGGGGCAGGCCCTGGGCCTGGTCGTAGCGGGTGGCGCGACCGTCGGCATCGATCCGGCACAAGGCCTTGGCGCAGCCCAGCCACAGTGTGTCGTCGACGACGAACAGGTCGTGGATGTCGGCCAGCTCCGGTTGCCGCGCCAGCGTCGCCGCATCGAACAGGGGCTGCAGTTCCCATCCCTTCGCATCGGCCTTGCGCACCGCGCGCAACAGGCGGCGGTCGTCCAGCACCACCGTGCCCCAGGCCGGCGCGGCCAGGCGCGGGCGGTTGAGCGGGCGATGCGAGGGCAGGCTGCCGTGCTCCAGCGGCATCCAGCCGGCCGGCGAGCCATCGTCCACGTAGATCGCATCGAAGGTGGCCACCCACAGCCGCCGCTGGGCGTCCTCGGCGGCATCGGAGATGTAATGGCCGCCGTGGCCCTGCAGCTTCACTTGCTGGAACTGGTCGCCGTCGAAGGCATACAGGCCGCTTTCGCTGCAGACCAGCAGGCTGCCGTCGCGACGCTGCAGCAGACAGGTGCCGGCCAGGCCGAGCAGGCCCTGGTCCTGCGCATAGTGCCGCAACGGGATCACCTGGGCCTGTGTCGCCCCGGTGCAGGTCAGTGCCGACAGCAGCAGCCACAGCGGCCCCCACAGGCATCGACCCATGACCGTGCGCATGCGCGCTCAGCCGCCGCCGCACCGCCGTGGGACACGGCGATGGCAGGCACGAGCGGGCGCTGGCAGGCGATAGGGCATGGCGTACGGCGAGCGATGGAAGGAAGGACGGACCGCGGCGATCGACGGGATCCGGGACGGTCGGCGCTGCCGCCGCCCATCCTGGCCCGCCAACGGTAGCCTGCCGTCGGTATCGGCCGCGTCGCGGCGCAGCTTGAGCGCCGGCTAGGCGGTCAGCGCGCGCGCGGCATTGAAGGCGGCATCGAACAGCCGCTGCACCGGCGCCCCCATCTCACCGACCAGCACCGCCAGCAGCGCCAGGCCCAGCACCACCGCCACCGGCAGGCCGAGCTGGATCGGGTTCAGCGACGGCGCCGCCTTGGCCAGCGCGCCGAAGGCCAGGTTCACCGCCATCATCGCCACCATGACCGGCAGCGCCAGGGTCACCGCCCCGCGCATGATGCTCATGAAGAAGTTCGGCGCCACCGAGGCCATGGCCTGCGCATCGGGCAGCGCGGTGCCGATCGGCAGCGCCTTGTAGCTGTCCACCAGCAGCGACACCACCGCCAGATGCCCGTTGGCGGTGAAGAACATCATGCCGAAGGCCAGGTAGAACCACTGGCCGATCACCGGCGAGTTGACCCCGCGCAGCGGATCGGCCATCTGCGCGAAGCCCAGGCCGGTGCTCTGCGAGACCAGTTCCCCGGCCATCGCCCCGGCCTCGAAGATCATCCGCAGCATGAAGCCCATGCTGGCCCCCACCGCCAGCTCCCGCGCCACGCTGAGCACCACCGCGGCATTGAACCCGTCCCAGTCCGGCACCGGCGGCAGGATCGGCGCCAGCGCAATCGCCAGCGTCCCGGCCAGGATCACCCGCACCCGCCCCGGCACCGCCTTGCTCCCGACCATCGGCATCACCGTCAACATCGCCCCGATCCGCAGCATCGTCCACAGCACCGCCCCGATCATCGCGAACGCCCGCGACCCATCGACGACCATTTGCGTGGCGGCATCCATCAACCCGAGACCCCGGCAGACAGCAGGAAGGAACGGCCAGCCCCGACCGCGCAACGCGAGCGGTCTGCAGCCAAAGACGGACGAGCGCATTCGCGAACAACAACGGAAACAGTACGGGCACACAAGACAACGCTCCCATGGCCACAGCTATAGCTTTTGCCGTTGCCGTTGCCGTTGCTGTTGTTTTTGCTGCTGCTTTGCTCTTGATCCACCGGGTCCCCTCCGCAGCGGCGGAGCTGGCGGGCAAAACCCCCCGCAGGGGGGCGGCGCACAAGGATGTGCGCCGTTTTCGGCCGGGGCAGGATGCCCCGTCCGAAAATCCCGCTAGCGGAGCGGACCCGCGCAGCGGGCGCGAAGGCGGGGTGTGCTTTCTTTTGGTTACTTTTCTTTGCACAAGCAAAGAAAAGTGACTCGCCGCCAGGCGAAAGCTGTTGCTCTTCAACCGAGAAAAGACTCCCAGCAGCAAGGAGGCGAAGCGCAGCCATCCCCGCTACCCAATCAAATGCGGAATACGCTGAAACAGCATCGTCGTGTACTCCACCAGATGCGCCAGCAACATACTCCCCGTCGCAAACAACATCGCCGTCAACGCCACCACCTTCGCGATGAACGCAATGGTCGGCTCATTGAGCTGCGTCGCCGCCTGGAACACACCGATCACCACACCCACCGCCAACATCGCCAGCAACAACGGCCCCGCCACCCACAACACCGTGATCAACCCGCCACGCAACTCCGTCAGCGCCAGTTCCGGACTCATGGCCTCAGACCCCGTTGAAACTGGCGGCCAGCGTGCCGACCGTCAGCACCCAGCCATCGACCAGCACGAACAGCAGAATCTTGAACGGCGCCGAGATCAGCATCGGCGACATCATCATCATGCCCATCGACATCAGCACGCTGGCCACCACCAGATCGATGATCACGAACGGGATGAAGATCAGAAAGCCGATCTCGAACGCCGTCTTCAGCTCGCTGGTCACGAACGAGGCCACCAGCACCTGGAACGGCACCGCATCCGGGCCGCTGTAGGTGCCGTTGCCGGCCATGCCGGCGAAGGTCATCAGGTCGGTCTCGCGCACCTGCGCCAGCATGAACGCGCGCAGCGGCTGCGTGGTCAGCGTCCACGCCGTCTGGAAATCGATCTGGCCGTTGAGATACGGGCTCATGCCCTGGCCCCAGGCCTTTTCCCAGACCGGCATCATCACCAACGCGGTCAGGAACAGCGCCAGGCCCATCAGCACCTGGTTGGACGGCGTCTGCCCGGTGCCCAGCGCCTGCCGCAGCAGGCCGAGCACGATGGTGATGCGGGTGAAGGCGGTCAGCACCAGCAGCAGCGACGGCAGCAGGGTGATGGCCGTCATCAGCAGCAGCGTCTGCAGCGGCAGGCTCACCGGCTGCGCGCCGATCTTGCCGACGTTGACCTCCGGCAGCGAGGGCAGGGTGGGCGCGGCGTTCTGCGGATTCTGCGCGGTCGGCGTGGCGGCGGGCGCCTGCGCGGCCTGCGCCCAGGCAAAGGCGGGCAGCAGGCTCAGCGTCAACAGGATCAGCAGCAGGCGCAGCCGGCGGGCGTTGCGGTTCCAGAAAAACGGCATGATCATTTGTCCTTGCGCAGCTTCTGCGCCAGAAGCTGGGCGAAATCGGGAAGCTGCTTGAACGGCTTGATCGAGGGCAGGGTCGGCGCAGGCGCCTGCGGCAGCGGCTCGGGCAGCTGATGCAAGGTGCGTACCCCGCCGGGCGAGACGCCGAGCAGCAGCTGTTCGCCGTTGACCTCGACCACCACCACCCGCTCCTTGGCGCCGACCGCCAGGCTGGCGACCACGCGCAGGCCTTGCGCCGGGCGGAAGCCGCTGCCGGGCAGGCGCTTGAGCACCCAGGCCATGGCCAGGATCAGGCCCAGCACCAGCAGCAGCGCGAACACCGCGCCGAGCAGGCTGGGCGCCGACGGCGCCGCGTTGCCGACGCCCGAGCCGTGCTTGGCGGTCTGCGTGGCGACGGCGAGCAGCAGGCTCACCGCAGTCTCCGGATGCGCTCGCTGGGGCTGACCACGTCGGTCAGGCGCACGCCGAAGCGGTCGTTGATGGTCACCACCTCGCCGTGCGCGATCAGGGTGCCGTTGACGTAGACGTCCAGCGGTTCGCCGGCGCCGCGCTCCAGTTCCACCACCGAACCCTGATTGAGCTGCAGCAGGTTGCGGATCGGAATGCGGCTGCGGCCGACTTCCAGCGACAGCGTCACCGGCACGTCCAGGATCACGTCCAGGTTCAGGTCGTTGGACTCGGCCATGGCGTCCGGCTGCAGGCTGTCGAACTGGGCCGGCGCCGGCTGGGTGGGATCGGTTTGGGTCATGGCAGGTCTTCCTGGGGAGCGGGGCGGCGGCGCAGCGCGCCGGGGGGATGGGTGGCGGTGATCTTCACCGCGTTCTGGCCGTGCGAGATGCCGAACTCGCCGGTGAACACCGGGATGTTCTCCACGCACAGCGGCACCTGCTTGGGCAGGTCGATCGGCAGCACGTCGCCGATCTTCAGCCGGGTCAGCTCGCGCAGGCTCATCTGCTTCTGCGCCAGCACGCTGGAAATGGTCACCTCCGAGCCGAACAGCTGCTCGCGCAGCATGATGTTCCAGCTCTCGTCGCGGTCCACGCGGTCGCTCTGGATGCCGGCGTCGAGCAGTTCGCGGATCGGCTCCAGCATCGAATACGGCAGGGTCACGTGGATCTCGCCGCCGCCGCCTTCCAGCTCCACGTGGAAGCGGCTGACCACCACGTACTCGCGCGGGGTGACGATGTTGGCGAAGTGCGGGTTGACCTCGGAATTGAGGTACTCGAACTCCACCTCCATCACCGGCGCCCAGGCTTCGGCCAGGTCGGCGAAGGTCTGCTTGAGCATCAGTTGGATCACCCGCATCTCGGTGGGGGTGAACTCGCGGCCCTCGATGCGGGTGGGGTAGCGGCCGTCGCCGCCGAAGAAGTTGTCGACCACGGTGAACACCAGGGTCGGCTCGAACACGATCAGGCCGGTGCCGCGCAGCGGCTTGAACTTGATCAGGTTCAGGTTGCTCGGCACGTACAGCGAGTGCATGTAGTCGTTGAACTTGATCAGGTCGATGCCGCGCACCGACAGGTCGGCCGAGCGCCGGATCAGGTTGAACAGGCCGATCCGCCACAGGCGCGCGAAGCGCTCGTTGACCATCTCCAGGGTCGGCATGCGCCCACGGATGATCCGGTCCTGGCTGGAGAAGTCGTAGTTGCGCGCCTCGCCCGGCTCGGCCGGCGCCGGCTCGGTGTCCACTACGCCCGCGTCGACGCCGTGCAGCAGGGCATCGATCTCGTCTTGGGAGAGCAGGTCGGTCATCGCGGCAGCGCCTTTACTGGGTGACGAAGCTGGTGAACAGGAGTTCTTCCACGCACTTCTTGCCGGTCTCGGCGGTCATCAGCTTCTGCGCGTCGGCCAGCGCCGCGGCCTGCAGCTTCTTGCGCCCATCGATGTTGGCGATGTCCTGCGCCTGCACCTGCGAGAACAGCATCAGCAGGTGCGCACGGATCGCCGGGGCGTTCTCGGTGATCAGCTTCAGTTCTTCCGGGTCGCGGGTCATCAACTGCACTTCCAGCTGCAGGTAATGCGGGCCGTCTTCCGCGCCGCCGTTGAGATTGACCACGAACGCCGGGTCCATCGCGAAGTACTGCGCCGGCTTGGGGATCTCGGCGGTCTTTTCCTCGGCCTTGGCGTGGCCGCCCTCGGGCTTCTTCAGGAAGAAGAACGCGCCGGCACCGCCGCCGCCCAGCACCAGCACCGCCGCGACGACGATGATCAGCAGCTTCTTCTTCGACTTGCCGCCTTCCGGGGCGTCCTTGGCGTCTTTCTTGGATTTGTCGGCGGCTGACACTGAGCGGGCTCCTGAAGGGGGTCTGCCCCTGAGGATGCAATCGCCGTGCCGAAACCGCGCGCCTGGCGCGCCGGGTGTTTGACGGCGCCGCCGCGCGCCATGCCGGCGCGGGCCGAGACCGTTGTGGGAGAGGGGATCGGACCCGGCGGAGGGGCCTCAACCCCGCCGTATCCTTCCGACGAACGTCGAGGCCGAGACCCGTTCCACTCCCTCGATCGCCGTGAAGGGGCGGCGGCGCGCCCCGGATCGTCAGGCGTAGGCGTCGAGCAGACCGCGTTGGCGCAACACCACTGCCGGAATCCCGACGCTGCCGGACAGGTCGTCGGCGAGCTCGCCGCCGCTGCGGCCGCCGCCCTGCGGCGTGCCCTGCGCATTGGCCTGCTGTTGCTGCGGCTGCTGCTGGCCGACGTCGGCCTGGCCGAGCTGGAAGCCGTGCTGGCCGAGCATGTCGCGCAGGCGCGGCAGGCTGTTCTCGAGGGCCTGGCGCACGTCGGCCTGGTTGCTGCTGAAGCTGGCGTTGACCTGGTCGCCGGCCATGTGCAGGCGCACTTCGACCGGGCCGAGCTCGGCCGGATTGAGCTTGATGTGGGCGTGGCCGATCTTCTGGTCGGCCAGCCAGCTGATGCGCGCGCCCAGTTCCTCGTCGAACTGGTTGCCGTGCAGGTTCGGGGTCGGCGTGGGCGAGCCGGTGAACGGCTGCGGATCGGCCAGCCGCGCCGTGGCGTGCAGCGGGGCCGCCGCCGCGGTCGGCACGATCGCGCTGGGATCGGCGGCGGGCGCGGCGTCGCCGCTCTCGCCACTCTTGCCGCCGGCCGCGGCGGCGATGGCGGCCAGCGCCGCCAACGGCGCCGCGGTGTCGGCGCCGCTCGCCTTGTCGGCGGACCCGGCCTGCGCCAACAGCATCGCGCCGAAGCCGCCGGCCGCGGAGGCCGGGGCGGTGCCGGCCGTCGCGGCAGTGCCGGCGGTGGCGGCAGTCGGATCGGTGGCGCCGGCCGCGGTCTGGGCCGCGGCGTCGCCGCCGAGCAGGGCGCCCACGCCGTTGGCCACGGCGCCGGCGACGCCGACCGCCAGCCCGGCCGCTGCGCCCAGCGGGGTCGCGGTGGCCGCCGGCAGCACCGCCGCGCCGATCGCCGGCAGCAGGCCCAGGCCGATGCCGGCCAGCCCGGCCGGCGGCCAGGCGCTGTCGTCGGGCTTGGCGTCCTCGTGCTTGTCTTCGGTCTTGGCCTTGCCCTTGTCGCTGCCCGAGGCCTTGGTCTCGGTGCTGCTCTTCTCGGCGTCCTGGGCGACCTTGTCGCCGGCCTGCGCGGTGCGCGCGGGGTCGCTGGCGGTGTCGTCCGCGGCGGCCGGACGCTTGTCCGCCTGGTCCTTGCCGGCGTTCTGCGCCGGCTTGGGCGTCTCGCGGGCGGCGGGCTTGGGCGCGGTGGTACGCGCCGAGCCGCCGCCGCCGAGCAGCTTGGCGAAGTCCTTGTCCTTGCCGCCGGCGCGGTCGGTGCCCTGCGTGTCGTTGCCGCCGCCGATCTGGCTGGCGCGGCCACTGCCGCCCAGCGCGGAAAGCGCGTTGTTCATCGTCCGTCTCCGTCATCGTGTTCGTCGGCGGTGGCCGCCAGGCGCGCGCGGCGCGCGCCCAGGTCGTCCATCTCGCGCTGGCTGCGGCGGTCGTCGACCTTGCGTTCCTGCGCGCGGTAGCTGGCCGCGAGCTGTTCCAGCACCTGCTTGTCGCGGCTGGCCAGCAGCAGCCGGCTGCGCTCCATCTCCACCTTTTCGCGGTTGCGGTCCACGGTCTGGCACTGCTGCTGCACCGCGCTCTCCAGCCGGTCCAGGAAGGCGCGGCGGTTGGCCAGTTGCGCCAGGCTGGTCGCGGCCATCTGGCTGTTGGCGTACTCCTCGGCGTAGCGGCGCAGTTCCTCCAGCCGCGACTCGTGGGTGGCCAGGGCGCGCTGGCGCTCGGCGAGATCGCGCGCGACCTCGTCTTCGTGCTGCTGGGCGCGGCGGAGCAGGGGATCGAGACGTTGCGATTGCATCATGGCTTAGTTCTCGCGGTCGACCAGGCGCTTGAGGGCGGCCTGGCTGTGGGGCAGATCTGCGGCTTTGGCGACGTCCTGTCCGAGGAATTCCATGATCTCCGGCCAGCGCTCCAGCGCTTCGTCCACGGCCGGATCGTTGCCGCGCTGGTAGGCGCCGATGGTGATCAGGTCGCGGTTGGCCGAGTACGCGGCCACCAGCCGCTTCAGCGAGCGGATGCGCATCCGCCACGGCTCGTCGGCGATGTCCTGGACCACGCGGCTGACCGAGGACTCGACGTCGATGGCCGGGTACAGGCCGCTGTCGGCGACGCGCCGCGACAGCAGGATGTGGCCGTCGAGGATGGCGCGCGCGGCATCGGCGATCGGGTCCTGCGGATCGTCGCCTTCGGTGAGCACGGTGTAGAAGGCGGTGATCGAGCCGCGGCCCTTGGCGCCATTGCCGGCGCGTTCGACCAGCGCCGGCAGCTTGGCGAACACCGACGGCGGATAGCCGCGGGTGGTCGGCGGCTCGCCCACCGACAGGCCGATCTCGCGCTGGGCCTGGGCGAAGCGGGTCAGCGAGTCCATCAGCAGCAGCACGTTCAGGCCCTGGTCGCGGAACCATTCGGCGATGGCGGTGGCGCGGTAGGCGCCGTGCAGGCGCGCCAGCGGCGGGCGGTCGGCCGGGGCGGCGACCACCACGGCGCGGCGCAGGCCTTCCTCGCCCAGGGTGGTCTCGACGAAATCGCGCACTTCGCGGCCGCGTTCGCCGATCAGCCCGACCACGATCACGTCGGCGGCGGTGTAGCGGGTCATCATGCCCAGCAGGGTGGACTTGCCGACGCCGGAGCCGGCGAACAGGCCCACGCGCTGGCCGCGGCCGATCGGCAGCAGCGCGTTGATCGCGCGCACGCCGACGTCCAGCGGGGTGGTGATCGGTTCGCGCGCCAGCGGGTTGATCGACACGCCGGCCATGCCCACCGAGCCTTCGGCGCGGATCGGGCCCTTGCCGTCCAGTGGCACGCCGTCCGAGTCGATCACCCGGCCGAGCAGGCCTTCGCCCACTTCGACGCCGCCGCGGCGGTGCAGCGGCACCACCCGTGCGTTGGGCAGCAGGCCATGGGTTTCGGCGCTGGGCATCAGCGAGGTGCGGTCGCCGGAGAAGCCGACCACTTCCGCGTCGACCCAGCCGCCGTCGACCTCGACCTTGCAGGTGGCGCCCATCGGCGCCTCGCAACCGACCGCTTCCAGGGTCAGGCCGACCGCGCGGCGCAGGATGCCTTCGCGGATCAGGCCGCGGCCGGCGGCCACGTCCAGATCGAGCTTGCCGAGGCGGCCGGCCAGGCGCAGGTTGCGCGCATCCAGCCAGTCGGCGGGGTGGGTGCCGGACAGCGCGCTCACAGGCCCGCTCCGGACTTGCGCATCACCGTTTCGAGGGCCGCGCGCAGGCGCGCCTCGAGGGTGCCGTCGATGCGCACCGATTCGGCGTGCACGCGCAGGTCGCCGCGGCTCAGGCTCAGGTCCGGCACCAGCCGGATGCCCTGATCCATCAGCGTCAGCAGCGGGGTCAGCGCGGCGATGTCGTCCGGGTGCAGGCGCACCTCGACGTCGCGGCGCGCGCCGCCGACCGCGTCCAGCGCCTCGGCGACCAGTTCCGACAGCAGCACCGGGTCGGCCTGGTAGGCGCGGCCGACCAGGCTGCCGGCGATGCGCACGGCCAGCTCGCCGAGCGCGCCGACCACCTCGTTCTCCAGCCGCGCCAGCGGCCGCGAGAAGTTGTCCAGGATGCCTTCGATCTGCGCGGTGAGGCGGCGGATCTCGGCCTGGCCCTGGGCCAGGCCCTCGGCGTGGCCGCGTTCGAAGCCTTCGTGCTGGGCCGCGGCCTCGATCGCCTGGATCTCCTCCAGGCTCGGCGGACGCAGCACCGGCTCGTCCGGCAGCGCGTCTTCGTAGGGCAGCGCCGCCAGCGCGGACGGGGCATTGAGTTCCGGCGCCAGCCAGCGCACCACGTTGCCGTTCATACCATGGCCTCCGCACCGCTACCGCCCAGGCTGATCACGCCTTCGTCGGCCAGGCGCCGCACGATCGCCAGGATCTCCTTCTGCGCGGCTTCCACGTCGGACAGGCGCACCGGGCCGCGCGCTTCCATGTCTTCCAGCAGGATCTCGGCGGCGCGCTGGGACATGTTCTTGGTGATCTTGTCGCGCACCTTGATGTCGGCGCCGCGCAGGGCCAGGCCGAGACGGTCGCCGCTGACTTCGCGCAGCATGGTCTGCAGGCCGCGGTCGTCCAGCTCCACCAGGTTGTCGAACACGAACATCAGGTCCTGGATGCGGCTGCCCAGGTCGGCGTCGATCTTGCTGATCGCCGACAGCACGCCCTGGTCCGAGCCGCTGTCCAGGAAGTTGAGGATGTTGGCCGCGACCTTGACCCCGCCCACGTTGGACGACTTCAGGTTCTGGTTACCGGAGAACTGCCGCTCCATGATCTCGTTGAGCTCGTTGAGCGCGTGCGGGGGGATGCCGTCGAGGGTGGCGATGCGCATCAGCACGTCGGCGCGGGTGCGCTCGGGCAGCAGCTTCAGCGCCTCGGCGGCCTGGTCGCTGTCCAGGTGCGCCATCACGATGGCGATGATCTGCGGATGCTCGTTGCGCACCAGGTCGGCAATGGAGCGCGGGTCCATCCACTTCAGGGTGTCCAGGCCGGTGGTGTTGCGGCCCAGTAGGATGCGGTCGATCAGGCTGCCGGCCTTGTCGGCGCCCAGCGCCTGCACCAGCACGTTGCGGATGTAGTCGTCGGCGCCCACGCCCAGCGAGGTCTTGCTGCCCAGCTCGGCGTTGAACTCCTCCATGACCTTCTCGACCTGGTCGCGCGAGATGCCGCTCAGCGTCGCCATGGCGATGCCGATCTTCTGCACCTCCTTGGGGTCCATGTGCTTGAGCACCTCGGCCGCGTCGGCCTCGCCGAGCGACAGCAGCAGCACGGCGGCGCGCTGGGTGCCATTCATTGCGTTCGCATCAGGCTTCACTGGCGACCCATCCCTTCACGACCTGCGCCACGCGCTTGGAATCCTGTTTGACCGCTTCACGGGCCTGACGCAACCGTTCCTCGTAGGCGTCGGGCAGGGCGATGGCGGGGTTGCCGCCAGCGCCGCCGCTGAGGCTGGCGGTGTCCTCGCCCAGCGACGGCAGCAGCGGGTTGTCGTCGTCGAGCATCGACAGCTTGGCGTCGCGCGGCTCGTTGCCGTCGCGGTCGTGGCCCACCGACGCGGCCGGCGCGGGACCGGCGATCTGGCGCAGGGCCGGGCGCAGCACGCCGAACAGCAGCGCCAGCACCACCGCCGCACCCAGCACCAGGCGCGCGACGTTCATCACCCGCGGATCTTCCCACCAACCGGGCTTGTCGGCCGCTTCCGGGGCCTGGCGGACGAACGGGGCGTTCATCACCGAGACGGTGTCGCCGCGCTCGGCGTTGAAGCCCACCGCCTGCTTGACCAGGCCTTCGATGCGGGTCAGCTCGGCGGCGCTGAGCGCCTGCTCGGTCATCTTGCCCTTGGCGCCCGGACGCATCACGTGGTCCACCAGCACCGCCACCGAGACGCGCTTGATCCGTCCGGCCGGCTGCCGGGTGTGCTGCAGGGTGCGGTCCAGCTCGTAGTTGCGGGTGGCGCTCTTGGAGCTTTCGGTCGGGGTCGCGGCGGCGGCCTGCTGGGTGCCGGTGCCGGCGACGGGCGGGGCACCGGTGGCGCCCGGCTGGCCCGGCGCGCTGCCCGGCGAGTTGCTGGTCGCGCCGGGCGCGCCCTGCGGGCCGCTGGTGCTGGTGCTGCTGTCGCTGACCTGCTCGCTGCGCAGCTTCGGCGGGTCGCCGTTGTACAGCTCGCGCGCTTCCTCGACCACCGAGAAGTCCATGTCCACGTTCACTTCCGGGTTGACCCGGCCCGGGCCGGTCATCGGCTCCAGCAGTTCGCGGATGCGCTGGTTGTAGGCGCTTTCCTGGCGGCGCACCTGATCGAACTGGGCGGCGTTGAGCGCGGCATCGCTGTTGGGGTCGGCGATGGTCAGCATGCGCCCGCTCTGGTCGACCACGGTGACGCGGTCCGGCGCCAGGTCGGGGATGCTGGAGGCGACCATGTTGACGATCGCATCGACCTGGTTGCGTTCCAGGGTGGTGCCGCCGCGCAGTTCCAGCACCACCGAGGCGCTGGCGGCCTCGCGCTGGCGGGTGAACGCGCTCGGCTTGGGGATGGCCAGATGCACCCGCGCCTCGCGCACCGGGCGCAGGCTGGCGATGGTGCGCGCCAGTTCGGTTTCCAGGGCGTGCTGGTAGCGCGCGTTCTCCACGAACTGGCTGACCCCGAAGCCGGGATCCTTTTCCATCACTTCGAAGCCCATGTTGCCGTTGTCGGTCAGGCCGGCGCCGGCCAGCTTCAGCCGCGCGTCGTACAGCTTGTCCTCCGGCACGGTGATCGCGCCGGTGGCCTGGTCGAGCTTGAACGGGATCTGCGCGGTGCGCAGCAGGTCGGTGGCCTCGGCCGTGCCCTTCTCGTCCAGGCCGGTGTACAGGGGAGTGTAGGCCGGCTTCTGCGACCAGAAGAACACGAACAGGCCGGCGGCCACGGCCACCGCGATCATCGCCATCAGGCCGATGCGCCGGGTGAGCTGCAGGCTCTGCAGGCGGTCGAACCAGGCCCCGGCCTTTTCGCTGTTGAATGTGTCTTTGCTGATCGCAAGCGCCATCGTCTTCTACCCTTACAGCGGCATGTTCATCACGTCCTGGTACGCCTGGACGAGTCGGTTGCGGACTTCCACGGTAGCGCGAAACGCCACCTGGGACTGTTGCGCGGCCAGCATCACCTTGGCCAGGTCGGCGCTGGGGTCGCCCAGTTCGAAGGCCTTGGCGAGGTCGCCGGACTTCTGCTGGGCCTCGTTCACGCCGCCGATCGCGTTGCGCAGGGTCTCGGTGAAGCTCGGGCCCTGCACGCCCTGGCTGCCGCCCAGGCCTTCGATCGCATTGCTGCGGCCGACATCGCCCACCCGCGTCTGCGCCGCCTGGCCGACCTGGCCCTGGTAGCTGCGGATCTGCGAAAGAATGGAGCTGATGGAGTCGCTCATACGGTGAAGTCCCTGCCGGGAGACGGCTTGCCCGTATGCAATGCAAGCGGTGTGCCGAAACGGCACTCACGTGTTGCGCAGCCTCCGGACAGGCGTGCGCGGGGAAGGCCGGCACCCGGTGACGGGTTCCTGGCGCCGGCGGCACGGCCGGCACGGACCGCGCGCCGACAAGGTGTCGGCAGGTTGACGCCGTGCGCCGCGTCACGGTCGGACGCGGGCGCCGCGCGGCGACCTCAAGGCCGGCGAGGGGACCGACTCAGTCCGGCAGCCAGGCCGCCCGCCACTCCTGCAGATTGGCGCCGTGCAGCAACCAGTCGCGCTGCACCGTCGCGCGCAGGGCAGTGCCGGCCGCGGCCCGCGCGTCGGCATCGGCCAGGTGCGCGCGGATCGCATTGACCCAGTCGCGAAAGCGGTTCTTGACCAGGCTGACCGGCAACCCGCCGTCGCGGTAGGGCGGCAGGTCGCTGGCCACCACCGGATAGCCGCAGGCGCCGTACTCGAGCAGGCGCAGGTTGCTCTTGCAGCGGTTGAACAGGTTGTCTTCCAGCGGCGCCAGCGCCAGGTCCAGGCCCAGTGCGGCCAGCGCCTGCGGATAGCGGGCGAAGTCCACGCCCGCGTGCACCTCGTGCACATGCCGGCGCAGCCGCTCAGGGCACAGGCCCATGAACACCCAGTGCACCTCGCCGGCCAGCGCCTGCACCACGTCGGCGATCAGTTCCAGGTCGCCGGTGTGGCTGAGCCCGCCGGCCCAGCCGACCCGTGGCTTGGCCGAGGCGGATGCCGCCGGCGGCGCCAGCGCGCCCCACAGCTGCGGCTCCAGCCGGTTGCGCACCACGCGGATGTCGCCGTGCAGGCCGGCCAGCGCCTCGGCAAGGTCCGGCGTGGAGACGGTGACCCGGTCCACCAGCGTGGCGGCGCGCCGCAGCGAGCGCAGCACGTCCTTGGGCATGTGCTCGCGATGCGCGCTCTTCAGCGGCAGGTTCGGCAGGTAGTCGTCCAGCTCGTAGACCATGAAGGCAGTGCCGAACCGGCGCATGCGCTCCATCCGCGCCAGTTCCGCGTCGCCGACCCGGCGCTGCAGCACCACCACGTCGGCGCCGATGCGCTGCAGCTCCACCGGATCGAGCAGGCGCGCGTAGTACAGGCCGTCGATCTGCGCGGCCGCGGCCAGCGCCTGGAATGGCTGGATCACCCGGTACTGGCCGCTGCCGAAGGTGTCGCCGGGATGGGCCAGTACCCGCGGCAGCGGTTTCCAGACCAGCGGCTGCCAGGAGAATTCGGACTCGGTCAACTGGAAACCGCCGGGCTGGTCCAGGCCCAGGCTCGGCGAATACGCCGGATCCTGCGCCATCGCCGGCAGCCAGCGCTGCAGCAGCGCCTCGTCGGCCGCCTCGCTGCGCGTGGCCGAGGCTGGTTGCAGCAGCGCCTGCGGCGTCCACACGGTCCAGGCGCCTGTCGCCGCGGCGCGCAGGCACAGGTCCACGTCGGCGCCGCCGGCGGCGAAGCCGGCCGCGTCGAAGCCGGACAGGTGTTCGAACAGCGCCCGCCGCACCAGCAGGCAATGCGCCGACACCGCGCTGTAGCGGTGTGCCACCTGCAGCCGGCCCATGTAGCCCGGCTGCGCCATCGCCTCGCCGGCGAAGGCGTGGCCTGCGCCGGCCAGCAGGCCCGGCAGCAGGCCGGCATGGGTGATGCGGCCGTCGGCGGACACGCCCTTGGCGCCGACGATGCCGACTTCGGGCCGCTGCGCGTGGTTCATCAGCGCGTGCAGCCAGCCGTCCTGCACCGCGGCGCTGTCGGCATCCAGGAACAGCAGGTACTCGCCCTGCGCCTGGGTGGCGGCGAGGTTGTGCGCCTCGGCCTGGCAGACCCGCTGTTCCAGCGCGAACACGCGGATGCGGCCGTTGCCCAGCTCGGCCACGGCCTGCATCCACGCGGTGATCTCCGGCGCCTGGCTGGCGTTGTCCACCAGCAGCAATTCATAGGCGGGGTAGGCGGTCTGTTCGAGCAGGCTGACCACCGCGCGCTGCAACGCCGGCAGATTGTCCTGTGCCAGCAGCACGATCGAGACCGGCGGTTGCGCGGGGTGGCCGTAGTCGATGCGGAACAGGCCGCCCGGCAACGGCTCGACCGTGGCCTGCGGATAGCCGCGGGCCTGCAGGTGCGCGGCGATCGCGCGCTGGCGCGCCGGGCCGTCGGCCTCGGCGCTGGCCGGCGTGGCGACCAGCAATGGCTCGGGCAGGTGTGCGATGCCGTCGCCGCCGTCGCGCAGGAACAGGCGCAGGATCAGGTCCAGTTCGCTGGCGCCGTCGTAGGCCTGATCGAAGCCGCCCAGCGCCTGCACCGCGGCGCGGCGGAACACCCAGTGCCCGGCGGTGGCCAGCGGATTGCCCAGCAGCAGGTCCAGGTCCGGGTCGGGCCGCAGCAGCGGCGCCAGGGTGTCCGCGTCCACGGCCAGCCATTCGTCCGCATACAGTGCGTTGCACTGCGGTTGCTGCGCCAGTTCCAGCAGCAGCCGCAGCAGGCCGCCGGCGTAGAACCGGGTGCCCGCGACCACGCGCAGACACCAGTCGCTTGCCGGCGAGGCATCCAGCGCGGCGGACAGCGCCACGGCATCGGCCGCGGCCGGCAGCGGTGGCAGGATCCGGACCCGCGGGTCGGGCCACGCGGGGAGGGAGGCGTCGCCCAGCACCAGCGCCTGCACCTGCGCGAACGGCGTGCCCTCCAGCAGCAGGCTGTCCAGCGTGGCGTCCAGCGCGGCACGGTCGGCGCCGCGTGCGTCGACCAGCACGGCGAGCCGCGGCGCGCCGCCGAGGGCGTCCAGGCGCGCGTCGAGGAGGTCGCGTTGCGCGGGCGTCATCGTCCGCCGCGCCTGCCAGTCGCGCAGCGTCGCCTGTACGCAGACCCGCGCGTAGGCGTCCTGGATCGCCTGCAGCAGGTCCACCGGCGTGCCGGGGCCGCCGCCCAGCGGCGTCACCGTGACCTGGCGGACGTCGCCATCGCCGCGGTACCAGCCCATGGCGCGCACGCCCTGGCGGAAGTTGGCATGCCCCTGGTCGCCGATGCCAGGCTGGTCGCGGCCTGCCTGGCTGTATTGCTCTTCCGATACCCGGAACCGGGTCAAGGGCTTTGCCAGCAGCGCCAGGTGGCCGCGGTGCAGCAGCTTGGCGTACAGCGCCAGGTCGCCGACCCAGTTGATGACCTTGCCGGCCAGCGTCATCAGCTCGTCGCCGATCTCCAGCAGGTCGCTGCGCCGGCACAGCACGCAGCTGGGCTCGCCGACGAAGTTGATGGTGTGGTCGGCCAGGAACGACAGCAGCTCCGGCCCGTCCAGCAGCACGTCGCCGGCGAACGGGAAGGCGGTGGCCGGGATGTCCTCCAGCGGCGCGCCGTGGCTGTCGATGCGCTGGCGGCGTGAGGACGCCAGCAGGACGTCCGGTGTACTCTGCATCGCCGCGACCAGCGCGGCGACGCAGTCCGGCGCCAGCACGTCGTCGTCGTGCAGGAACTTCACGTACTCGCCCTGGGCCAGGGCGATGGCGCGCGCGGTGCTGCCGAGTTCGCCGTAGCGCTCAGGATTGCGGTGGTAGCGGATCGGGAACGGGGCCATCGCGGCGCGGCGTTCCACCACCTCGGCGATCGCCTCGGTGGGGTTGTCGTCGCAGATGACCAGTTCCAGCGCCGGATAGGTCTGGGCCAGCACGCTGTCGAGCGCCTGCTCGAAGTAGCGCAGCTTGTAGGCCGGCATGACCACGCTGACCAGGGGCGGGTGGGGCATGAACGATGGACCGTTGCGGAAGGGGAGCGGAGCGCACGCTGCGCCCGATCCATCGCAGATGCAACAAGCATGCCGGTCTGTGCCGGATCGCCTGGACGCAGGCGACGCCCCAAGGGCCGCAACTGCGTCGTGACCCGAGCAGAACGGTGGCGCAGCAGATGCCGCTGCGCCTCACTCCACGTAGAGCACGCTGTCGAAGTAGTACATGGCGTAGTGCCGCAGCCGTAGCGTTGCCCCCGGCATGATGCGGTCGAGTTCGGCGACGATGTCCAGCAGGTCGAGCGCATGGTGGTAGCAGGTGATGGCCATGCGCGGCCGGCAGCGCCCGATCAGCGCCGCGCCGCCGCGCAGCACCCTGGCCTCGGCGCCTTCCACATCCATCTTCAGGACACTGACCTCTTCGATCAGATCGTCCAGGCGCACGCCGTCCACGCGCGCGGCGCCGCTGCCGTCGATCCGGCTGCCCATGGTGCCCCGTGCGTCGAACGCCACCGGCCCGGCGACATCGCTGACGGCGGCGTTGTACAGGGTCGTGCGGCCGTCATCGTCTGCCAGCCCTTGCTGCAGGGCGGCGAAGTTCTCCGGATCCGGCTCGAAAGCATGGATGGCGGCGTAGCGGTGGCGCGATGCCGCGCGGAACTTCTTGACCGTGTCGCCGCGATAGGCGCCGATGTCCACATAGCGTTCGTCCGCGCCGATCCGCAGCGGATGCTCCAGCGCCGAATACACCGAGTAGTACTCCTGCTCCATCGGGCACAGGACGTCCAGCAGCGGCCGCCGTTCGCCGTCCATGCGCATCTGCAGGATCGCGTCCAGCGTACGCACGCTCAGTGCGTCGGCGAATCGACCGCGCATGGCGTCGAACTGCGCGGCGTGCGCGAGCGTCTGTTCCCGCGTCACCTGTCCGCTCTGATACACCAGGGGAATGTCCAGGGCGTACATCAACTGCGGCAGATCGACACGGCGACCGCTGCCCAGGCGCTGCAGTTGGTCGAAGTGCAGCCATGCGGTCGGCATGTAGGCGCAGTTGATCGTGGGCAACCCGGCCAGGTCCGGGTCGCGCAGGAAGGTCGCTGTCGGGCGCACGTCGTCGAAGCCCGCATCGGTGATGCGGCGTTCGTGAAACACATCGTCCAGGGCGACGATGCGGATGCCAGGGATGCGCTCGGCCAACAGCGCGGCGGCGCGGGCCGCGTACAGACCGCCGAGACTGGAACTGGGGGCCAGGAAGATTGCGCCGCCGGCGCGCTTGCAGGCATCGATCAAGTCGGCTTCGCGCTGACGCGCGGCCAGGTGGTCGGTCATGGGTCCACTCGAAAGGGCACGCCATAGGAGGCGCGCGAATGCTGGAAAGACGGATACGAGGGGCATGTCGCGTGGTAACGCGATCAGGCCGCGCGGCGATTGCCGCCCGCGAGCGATCCTAGCGAAGCCCGTTGCGCCGGAAGCGTGCATGCATCCCAGCCCGGCGTTCTGTCGCACGTGGCGCCGTTTTTGGCAAAGTGAGTCGGAGACGTCGGCACAGTGACGCCACTTCCGTCACTGGCGGAACGTATCGTTGAACGGCACCGCGACTCGCGCGTTGGCGCGCGCCTGCATCAACGCAGGATGCGGGCGCCGCCAGGCATCAGCGCGTCGTAGAAGCAGCGGTCCGGTAGCAGGTCCGGCACGGTGCCGGGCAGCAGCCATTCGCAGTGCCGGCCGATCCTCGCGTCGCTGCGGGTCATGCTGCCGCCGCCCAGGGTGCTGCCCTGGCCGATCTGGGTGCCGCGGCCGAGGTGGACGCCGGCATGCAGGGTGACGCAGGCGCCGACACGGACGTCCTGTTCGACGATCACCTGCCGTTCCAGCCAGCTGCCGGCGCCGATGCTGCTGCCGGCCGCGAGGTTGCAGCCGGGTCCGACGTGTACGTTGCCGAGCAGGCGCACGCCGTCGTCGACATGCGACTGCGGCCACACCAGATCGACGCTGCCGTAGCCCGCCAGGCGCACGTCGGCGAGCAGCTTGTGCCGCGACTGGTTGACTGCGCGCTCGTCCATCGCGACAAACACGTCGGTCGCGGCGGGCGCATGGCTGGCGTGCAGGGCGCCCAGGTCGAAGTTGTAGCGGTCAGGCGACTCCAGGGCGATGCCCACGTGCGCCAGGCCGCAGGCCTGCGCGGTGCGTTGCGCCTGCTCCAGCGCATGGCCCTGGCCGATCAACACCAGCGTCTTCATGCCGGTTGCTCCAGCACATTGGCGCGGTACCACAGGTGCTGGCGCACCAGCTCGGTCTCATAGTCGCCATGCATGAAGGAGCGCGAATGGGGGCCGAAACCAGCCTGCAGGCGTTCCAGCACCGCCGTGTCCTCGGCGATCACCTGGTGCTCGATGCGCATCAGCGTGCTCAACAGGGCGGTGAAATCGGTCCGCTCGCTTTTCCGCCGGGCGGTGGCGACCCACAGGTGGTAATCGGTCTCGTGCGGCGAGACCGGGTCGTATTGCTGCAGCACGAAGGAGTCGCCGCGCACGCTGTAGAAGTTCACGTTCGGATACAGGAACCAGTTGTAGAACGCCGAGTCCTCGCCGTAGCGCTCGCACAGTGGCCGATACCAGTGATCCTGCACCGCGATCTCGGCCTTGGCGGGGAAGCTCAGCGCCTGCAGCGGGACCGGCGCGCCGCCCTGCAGCAGTTGTTCCACTACCGAGGGCACCTCGGCGGAGCGCTCGACATGCGCCGAGGGCTTGGGCGCGGCGGTCATCAACGGGTTGAAGGTCTTGGGATGGATGAACGGGATATGGTTGTAATCCTTCACGTTCTCCATATTGAGCTTCCAGTTGTAGCGCACCCGGTGGCAGCTGTAGATCAGCTGCGAATCCACGTGCGATGCCGCCGCGCGCAGATCCTCCAGGAAGGCCGTCTCGAACTGCTCCTCCAGCGGCAGCGGGTGCTCGGCCATGTTCACGAACAGCAGTTCGCCGACCTGCTGCACATGCAGCCTGGTCAGGCAGATGCCGGCCTTCTCCTCGGCAGTGAACTGGTACAGACCGGAGTTGGGCAGCCCGCGCAGCTCGCCCTCGGCGCCGAACGACCAGGCGTGGTACGGGCACACCAGCGGGCGCTTGCCGTGCGATTCGGTCTGGATCGCCGATTGCCGGTGCGGACACTGGTTGAGGAAGGCGCGGATGCCGGCCTCGGTGCGCTGCACCAGCACCGGCACCCCGGCAATCTGCCTGGCGAAGAACTGATTGCGCTCGCGCACCATCGAGGCGAAGCCGGCGAAGATCCACAGTGTGCCGAACAGGCGCTGTTGTTCCAGGCGCAGGCTGTGCGGGCTGATGTAGTGCTCGGCGTCGAGGGCGTGGCGGGTCATGCGGAACGGCGTCCTGGGTGCGGGGTCAACGGCTGAAGATGGTGCGTGCCGGATTTCCGGCGACGGTGACGTTGGGCGGCACGTCCTTGACCACCACGCTGCCGGCGCCGATCACCGCGCCGTCGCCGATCGCGATGCCGGGCAGGATGGTGGCATGCGGGTGGATGACCACATCGTGGCCGATGCGCGCGCCGCCGCCGACGAACACGAAGTTGCCGATCTGCACATAGTCGCCGATCACCACGTCGTGGCCGACGATGGTGGTGGCGAGGATGGTGACGAACTCGCCGATGCGGCTGTCGGCGCCGATCGACACGCCGACCTCGAACAGGCTGCCGCGCCCGATCGGGGTCTCCGAGGCCTCGCGCAGGCGCGGGCGCAGCACCATGAAGTCGGCGCCGCGCGCCAGCAGCGGCTGGCTGTAGCGGCGGCGCGCGGCCGGATCGCCGAGCGCGCAGACGAACAGGTCGCCGGGCACCGGCTGGTAGGTGTCCGGGTCGCCGAGCAGCGGCCAGCGCAGGCCGGCGCCGAGCGCGCTGCGGCTGTCCAGGAAACCCTTGATGTCCCAGGCCTGGCCGTAGCCGGGATCGTCGTTGCAGGCCATCGCCGCGATGCCGCGGCCGAAGCCGCCGGCCCCGACGATCAGCACATGTTGCGGTGGCGCAGCGCTCATGCGAACTCCACGCCGCCGTCCATGCTGAAGGCCTGGCCGGTGACCTTGCTGCTGGCGTCGGAGAGGAAATACAGGCAGGCCAGGGCCACGTCCTCGGGGTCGCCGATGCCCAGCGGATAGCGCTTGCGGCTCTCCTCGAACCAGGCCTTGTCCTCGTTGATCAGGGTGGTCTCGACCAGGCCGGGGCACAGTGCGTTGGCGCGGATCTGGCGCCGCGCCAGTTCCAGCGCCAACGGCCGCAGCATGCCGATCAGCGCCGCCTTGGAGCCGGCGTAGGGGCCGACGCCGACGGTGCCGGTCAGCGCGGCGATCGAGGCGAGGAACACGATGGAGCCGCCGGGGCGCAGCGCCTGCCGCGCGAGCAGGTGGCGGGTCAGCATCGTCGGCGCCACGTAGTTGATCGTCATCACCTCGGTGAGGAAACGCTCGCTGACCAGCTTCATCGGCGACAGGCCGCGGATGCCGGCGCTGTGCACCACGCCGTCCAGCGGCCCGCTCTCGGCGGCCAGGCGCTGCACGGTGGCGGCGTCGCACAGGTCGCCGGAGAACAGGCGGTGGTCGTCGCCCGGCAAGGCGTCGAGCAGGGCCTGCAGCCGCGGCAGGTCGCGACCGGCGACGAGCAGGCGTGCGCCGGCGCAGGCGCAGGCCTTGGCGACCGCCTCGCCGATACCTTTGGAGGCGCCAGTCACCAGGATGCGCTTGCCGTGCACGCCGTACAGCGTCTGCAGCAGCGCGGCGGGCGTTTCCGCAACGGACATGGGGGTCTCCGGGCTCATAGGCGGATCGGCAGGGACAGCCCGCCGTCGATAGTCAGGGTGCTGCGGGTGATCCAGCGGCTGGCGTCGGACAACAGGTAGACCGCGCCATTGGCGACGTCGGCCGGGTCGATGCGGCCCAGCGGGGTCAGCGCGATCTTGTCGTCCATGTCCGCGGTGCTGCCGAGCCTGCTCAGCATCGGCGTGTCGACGTAGCCTGGAGCGATGCAGTTGGCGCGGATGCGGTGCCGGGCCTGTTCCAGCGCGAAGGAGCGTACCGCGGCCTCCAGCGCGGCCTTGGACCCGGCGTAGCCGGCGCTGGCCTGCGGCGCCGCGCGCGCGGTCAGCGCCGAGACGTAGACCAGCGAGGCGCCCTCGTGCAGCCGGCGCTTGGCCAGCAACTGCTGGGTCAGGATGACCGGCGCCAGGTAGTTCACCGACAGCATCTGCTGCAGGTGCTTCTCGGCGGCCATCCGGAACGGCACCAGCGCGGCGATGCCGGCGCACGAGGCCAGGCCGTGGTAGCGCTCGGCCGCTTCCAGCAGGGCCCTGCGGGTGGCGTCCTCGGTGAGGTCGCCGACGACGCTGCGGTGGCCCTCGCCAGGGAGCGCCGCGGCGACCGCCTGCAGACGTTCCGCATCGCGTCCGTTGAGGACCAGCGTCGCGCCCAGGCGCGCGCACAGCGCGGCCACGGCGGCGCCGATGCCAGAAGAGGCACCGGTCACCAGGATGGTCTTGCCCTGCAGCCCGAAGGCATCGGTCGTTGCAACAGGCGCCATCGTCAGGACTCGATCAGGTCGGGGAACACCGCGCCGTCGATATCGACCAGACAGGTGCCCCAGGACAGGCCGATGCCGAAGCCGCACAGCAGCACGCGCTTGCGGCTCTCTTCCAGTTGCTTGTTGATCCGCGCGGTCATGGTCACCGGCAGCGAGGCGCCGCTGGTGTTGCCGAAATCGTGCAGGGTGGAGGGCACCTTTTCCGGCGGCAGGCCGAGCTTCTTGCGGATGGTCTCGTTGATCATCCGGTTGGCCTGGTGGAACACGAAGTAGTCGATTTCGTCCTTGGACACGCCGCTGTAGTCGAGCAGCTTCTGCACCGCCGGCGGCACCCGCTGGGTGGAGAAGCTCAGCACCGCCACGCCGTCCAGCTGCAGGTCCACGCCACGGTGCCAGTGGTCGTTCTCGTCGGCGCGATACGGGATCAGGTGCTGCACCCCGACCGGCTCGCGATGGCCGCCGACCGGCAGGATGATCGCGCGATAGCCGCTGCCGTCGCTGTTGAGGTCGAAATGCATCGGCGCCGCGTCGGCACTGAACTCCAGCGCGGTGGCGGTGCCGGAATCGGAGAAGATCGGATCGTCGAAGGTGGCGCTGCGGTCGCCCACCAGCAGCAGGCCTTTCTTGACCGCGCCGGCGGCGATCATCGAGCCGAGCAGGTTGATGCCGAACGGGTAGGCCGAGCAGCCCAGGTTGACGTCGAACGCCACCGTGGCGTGCGACAGGCCCAGGCGGTCCTGCAGGATGATCGCCGTGGCCGGGATCGGATAGTCCGGCGACTGGGTGACCACGATCAGCGCATCGACCTCCTCGCGCTGCCACTGCAGGCGCTCCAGCAGCACCTGCGCCGCGTCGAAGGCCAGATCGGAAAAGCACTGCCAGTCCGCGGCCATGCGCCGGGTGTGGATGCCGATGTTGCGCACCAGCCGCTCGCGCTCGGAGCGGATCTGCGGCCGGCAATCGGTGAGGTTGGAGACGACGCGCCTGGGCACGCAGGTCGCCATGCCGGCGAAGCGCACGTTGTGCAACGTGGAGGTCGGCATGCTATGCCTCGGTCAGCTGATAGAGATCGCCCAGGGTGACCACGGCGGCCAGGTGCTCGCCGGTGATGGTCTTGCCGTACTCCATGTCGAACATCACGATCACGCCCAGCGCGGCCAGCGAATCCCATTCGGGCAGCTCGCGCAACACCGTGTCCATGGTCACCTCGACCGGATTCTGGAAATCCGTGGCCGACAGGAAATTCTCGATAAACGTCTCTTGGCTCATGCTGCGGGTTCCACGGGTTGGGCGAAGGAGGGAGGGACCAGGGTGCGACGGGAATCGGACGCGGGCATGACGCCGCCCGCCGCGGCGATCAGGTCGACGATGGCGTCCACCTGCTCGACCGCCAGTCCGGGAAAGATCGGCAGGCACAGCACGCGCTCGGCCATCTGCCGGGCCACCGGCAGGCCGGCCGGCGCGGAGGAGGGCAGGCCGCGGTACATCGGGAAGTCGCTGATCAATGGATAGAAATAGCGGCGCACCAGAATGTCGTGGCCGCGCAGCAGCCGGTGCAGTTCATCGCGCACCAGCGGGAAGGCGTCCTCGACCAGGATCGGGAACGAGGCGTAGTTGGACAGTCCCGGTTCCCGCGGCGCCAGGCAGCGGATCCCCGGCACCTGCGCCAGGCGCCGACGGTACTGCGCGTCGATCGCCCCGCGCTGCGCCAGTGCGTCGTCGATGTGCTGCAGTTGCAGCAGCCCGAAGGCGGCGTTGATCTCGCTCATCTTGCCGTTGATGCCGGTGGCCACCACCGTGGTCTCGTCGACGAAGCCGAAGTTCTTCAGGCGGCTGATGCGCTGGTAGGTCTTGGCGTCCGGGCAGACGATGGCGCCGCCCTCGAAAGTGTTGAACACCTTGGTGGCGTGGAAGCTGAGCACGCTGAGGTCGCCGTGGCGCAGGATCGAGCCGCCGGCGTCCTTGACCCCGAACGCATGCGCGGCGTCGTAGATGACCTTGAGGTTGTAGGTATCGGCGATACGCTCGATCGCGGTGGTGTCGCAAGGCGTGCCGTAGCAGTGCACCGGCATGATCGCGGTGGTGTGCGGGGTGATCGCCGCCTCGATCTTGAGCGGATCCAGGTTCATGGTCTGCGGATCGATGTCCACGAACACCGGCTTGATGCCGCGCCACAGCAGCGAATGCGCAGTGGCGACGAACGAGTATGGCGTGGTGATCACCTCGCCGGTGATGCGCAGCGCCTGCAGCGCGGTCAGCAGCGCCAGGGTGCCGTTGGTCAGCAGCGCCAGGTGGTTGACCCCCAGATACTCGGCCAGCGCCTTTTCCAGTGCGCGGTGCATGTCGCCGCCGTTGGTCAGGATGCGGCTGCGCCAGATCTGCTCCAGGTAGGGGACGAACGCCTCCAGGGGCGGCAGCAGCGGACTGGTGACGGGGATGGACATGGGACCTGCCTGGCGACGGGTGGAAGTCCCCGGTGCGGAACGTGCCGCCCGGTGCTGTGGAAACGTGAAGCAAGCCACATGCCAAAGGTGCCTGTCCACTGTCGTCGGTGCCGATCGGGATGTGGTGCAGGCGAAACCTGGCTTGCCGCGAGCGCGCGCTGCGACAGCGCCCGCGTCGGGCCGGTAGGTGGCGAGGAGAGGGAAGAGGGCGTGGCGTTCCGAGGGACAAGGGGCGCGTCGGGTGCGGCCGCACCCGACGCCGTGCGCCGGCTCAGCTCGCCAGTTCGGTCTGGTCGCGGTCGATGCCGTACTTGCGCAGCTTCTCGACCAGGGTGGTGCGCCGCAGGCCCAGCAGCTGCGCCGCATGCGCAACCACGCCCTGGGTGCGCTCCAGCGCCTCGTTGATCAGCGCCAGCTCAATGTTGGCCATGTGCCCGCGCAGGTCCAGGCCGCTTTCCGGCAGCGTCGCCGCGGCCTGGGCCGGCGCATCCGCGTCCGTCCCCGGCTTGCCGCCGACGTGCAGGTCGACCACGTTGGGCACCCGCCGCGGATCCGTTGCGATCGGCGCCGGCGGGGCCGACACGTCGATGGACGAGGCGAAGTCGCCACGATAGCGCGCCGGCAGGTCCTGCACCCGCACCAGGCCGCCCGGGTGCAGCACCGCCAGGCGCTCGACCAGATTGGTCAGCTCGCGCACGTTGCCCGGCCACTCGTAGCTGCGCAGCGCCTGCAAGGCCTCTTCGGAGAAGCGCACTTCGCCGCGCCCGGTCCGCGCCAGTTGCGCGGCGATGGTGTGCACCAGCGCCGGCAGGTCGTCGCTGCGTTCGCGCAGCGCCGGCATCTCGATCGGGAACACGTTGAGCCGGTAGAACAGGTCCTCGCGGAACTGGTTGCCGGCGATGCGTTCTTCAAGGTTGCGGTGGGTCGCGGCGATCACCCGCACGTTGCAGCGGATGGTCACGTTGCCGCCGACCCGCTCGAAGCTGCGCTCCTGCAGGACGCGCAACAACTTGACCTGCATCGGCAGGCTCATGTCGCCGATCTCGTCGAGCAGCAGGGTGCCACCCTCGGCCATCTCGAAACGGCCCTTGCGCGCGCTCAGCGCGCCGGTGAACGAACCCTTTTCGTGGCCGAACAGTTCGCTTTCCAGCAGATCCGGCGGGATTGCGCCGCAGTTGATCGCCACGAACGGACCGTCGCGGCGCGGCGACTGCTGGTGGATCGCCCGCGCCACCACTTCCTTGCCGGTGCCGGACTCGCCCAGCACCAGCACGGTGGTGTCGAAGGCGGCGACCTGGTCGATCAGCCGGCGCAGGCGGGTCACCGCCGCGCTGGTACCGGTCGGGCCGTTGTCCTGCGCGGCACCGGCCTGGTGCTCGGCGTCCAGGCGCTTGAGGCTGGCGCGGCGCAGCAGGGTTTCCAACTGCGCGTGGCGCAGCGGCGCTTCCAGCTGCCACACGTTGGCTTCGTGCAGGCCATGGCGCTGCGCGAAGGCCTGCGCATCGCCGTTGAGCAGCAGCACCGGCGGCGGCAGCGAACTGCGCGCCACCCAGCCGAAGAAGGCATCGGCCTGGTCCTGGTCGTCGAGCCCGCCGACCAGGATCGCCATCCACTCGGTCTGTCGATGCCGGCCGGGTTGGACGTCGGCCACGTCGGTGACCCAACGCGGGTTGAGGTCCATGAATTCGAGCAGGCTGACGGTCCGCTCGGCGCGCACCGCGTCGTCATCGATCACCAGGATCCGCGATTCGCTCATGCCGGCACTCCTTCGGTCCGAAGTCCCTCCAGGATCGGCATCACTTCCTGGATGTAGGACAGCTTGCTGACGAAGTTGTCGGCACCGGCGCGCATGGCGTGCTCGCGGTGCTCGGCATCGTCGAAAT
The DNA here is from genome assembly GCF_009192895.1 of Xanthomonas sp. LMG 12460. NCBI lineage: Bacteria > Pseudomonadati > Pseudomonadota > Gammaproteobacteria > Lysobacterales > Lysobacteraceae > Xanthomonas > Xanthomonas sp. LMG 12460. Next base: position 38,105 of record NZ_NKUH01000048.1, read on the forward strand.
GGCTGGCGATCACGATGTAGGGCGCCTGGTCCTGGGTCTTGATCAGGCGCGTGGCCTGCAGACCGCCCATCTCGGGCATGGCCAGGTCCATCAGCACCACCTGCGGGCGCAACGACTCGGACCGCTCGATGGCCTCCAGGCCATTGGCGGCGCTGCCGATCACTTCCATCCAGTCGAGCTTGCGGAAGTGGCGCATGGCGGCGTTGATGAAACCTTCGTGGTCGTCGACCAGAAGCACGGACAGTTTGTTCATATGCGTCGTTTTTCCTTAGCCCGCACGGGCCAGCAGCGGTTTGCTGCCGCGGCGGCGTTCGCGTGCGGGAGCGATGTCCAATTGTTCACGATACTTGGCGACAGTGCGCCTTGCCACGTTCACGCCCTGTCGCGACAGCAGCCCGGCGATGGCCTCGTCGGCCAGCGGCCGCCCCGCCGGCTCGGATTCGATCAGGCGCCGGACCATGGCGCGGACCGCCTGGCCGGACACCGCCGCGCCTTCCAGGCGCACGGCGAAGAAGTGCTTCAGCTCGAACGTGCCGCGCGGGGTCTGCAGGTACTTGCCGGTGGTGATGCGGGAAATGGTCGACTCGTGCATGCCGATCGCCTCGGCCACTTCCTTCAGGGTCAGCGGCGCCATCGCTTCCTCGCCCTTGACCAGGAACGCCGACTGGCGCTCGACGATGGCGCGGGTGGTGCGCAGCAGGGTCTCGTAGCGCATCGACAGGCCGCGGGTCAGCCAGCGCGCTTCCTGCAGCATTTCGCGCAGCGGCTGCGCGGCGTCGCCGGCCTCGGCCAGGGCGCGCTCGTGCATCGGGTTGACGGTGACGCGGTGGGTGGTGGCCGGGTTCAGCGCGACACGCCAGGTGCCGTCGGCGTGCCAGGCGACCACGTCCGGCAGGACATGGCCCAGATCCTGCGGCTGCAGGCTGTCGCCGGGGCGCGGCTGCAGCGACAGGATCAGCCGCACCGCCTCGCGCACGTCGTCGGTCTCGGCGTCGAGCTGGCGACCGAGCAGGGCGTAGTCGTGGCTGGCGAGCAGGTCGAGGTCGCCGGCGAGGATGCGCCCGGCCAGGTGGCGGCCGGGCACGCGGCCGGGCAGGTCGCTCAGCTGCGCCTGCAGGCACTCACGCAGGTCGCAGGCGCCGAGGCCACCCGGGTCGCCATGCAGCAGGCGCTGGCGGACGGCTTCGGCCTGCGCCACCGACAGGCCCAGCCGGGCGCTGGCCAGTTGCTGCAGGGTGTCGAGCGGGCCGTCCAGGTAGCCGGCATCGTCGCAGTGTTCCAGCCAGAACGCGGCCGCCGCCAGTTCCGCCGCCGGCAGTTCCAGGGCCAGTCGCTGCAGCACGCGCAGGTGCGGATCGGTGGACTCGCCCGCGGCGATGCGCTGCATGCGGTCGTCTTCGCCGTCGTTCCAGCCGGCGGCCGGGATGTCCCACATCGAGGATTCGGGCAGTTCGTCGAATGCCGCGGTTTCCAGCGCGGCGTCCTCATGCTTGACCACCGGCTCGATCACGCCCTCGGGCTCTTCCAGCTCGAGCAGCGGATTGGTCTCCAGCGCGCGGCGGATTTCCAGTTCCAGTTGCATGCCATCGAGCTGCAGCAGCCGGATCGACTGCAGCAGTTGCGGGGTCAGATGCAGTTGCTGGCCCAGTTGGGCGGAAACGGTCGGCTTCATGCGGACTTCCTCGGTTCGGCGCCAACCCTCTGGCGCCCGTGGAACGCATAGTGCTTGTCGCCCGACGGTAACAGAATCGGGGGGTTCCTGAGTAGGGTAGTCAAATTCCCGACAGGGTGTCAGGGATTTCCCGACATGCGGCGCGTGGGCGCCGGACAGTCGACGGCGAAATGCCTGATGCAACGGGGTCCGGCGGAAGCGTCACGCCTGCTGACCGATTAAGGCAAGCGCCATGCCAATGTCCCGTGTCGGGATGCCGTCCCCAGTTTAGCTCAGCTCGCCCTGATGGCGTGCGGCCAGCAGAACCAGATCGTTGGCGCGGCGGCAGCCCAGCGATTCCATCATCCGCGCGCGGTGGGTCTCGACGGTCTTGACGCTGATGCCCAGGTCCGAGGCGATTTCCTTGTTGCTCTGGCCGCGGCCGATCTGGCGCAGGATCTCGCGCTGTCGCGGCGACAGTGCGGCGATGCCGACCGGGCGCTCGCGGCCGAGCATCGGCGCGATCATCTTGGAGGAGATCTGCGGGCTCAGGAACACCTGGTTGGCGCTGGCCGCGCGCAACGCCAGCTCCAGCTCCAGCGGGGCGGCGTCCTTGACCACGAAGCCGGTGGCGCCGCGGTCCAGCGCATCGCGCACATGCACCGGGTCGTCGTGCATCGACATCATCACCACCCGGGTCTTGGGCGAGCTGTGCAGCACGTCGGTGAGCGCGTCCAGGCCGCTGCGCCCCGGCAGGGACAGATCCATCAGCACCAGGTCGGGGCGGTGCAGGGTGGCCAGGTCCACGGCCTGTTGCGCGTTGCTGGCCTCGGCGACCACGTCGACGTCCGCAAATGTCTGCAGCAGCCGGCTCAGGCCGGCGCGTACCAGGGTGTGATCGTCGACGATGATGACTCGCACGGTGCAGGTCCTTCTATTCAGAGCCGCACATTAGCCGAGCCGCCCGCCGCCGCCAACCTCGCCGCGGCGGTCCGGGGGGCGGTGTGCTGGCTCAGCGCGCGCGCCGGCTGTCGGCGATCTGCCGGCGGTGCAGCCGGAACAGGTGGCGTTCCAGGGCCTCTTGCAGGCCTGGCGGCTGTGTCTCGAACCGTAGCCAAAGTTGCACGACGCCCGCGGTGGCGGCCTCGGCCAGCACCCGCACCGGCAGTTCCAGGTGGTCCGGGAGCCAGTCCGAGGGCTGCAGGCGCAGCAGGCCGGCGGCGCCGGCCGCGGCGCCCGAGCGCGCGCCCAGCTCCAGCCGCACGCCCCGGCGCGACCAGCACAGCGGCCGCAGCGGCAGGGCATCCTCGTGCTGGCGGGCCAGCCGGCCCAGCAGCACCAGCATCAGGTCGAGCTTGGCCTCCATCCGCTGGGTCTGCGCGGTGGACTCGCTGCGGTCGTCGCTGCCATCCTCGCCACGCAGATCCTCGATCTGCGCCAGGCTGCGCAACAGCGCTTCGCCGGCAGCGAGCCGGCCGGCGCCGTTGCCCAGGCGGAAATCCGCCGGCAGCGCCAGTTCGCAACTGAGGGTGTCGTGGAACAGCTCGGCGTCGGCCGGGTGCTGCGCCGCGCCGTCCGAGCCGGTGTTCATCCCAGCAGTCCGGCCTGCGAGTAGAGCCGCGCGGCGTGGCTGGACTGGCGGCTGCTGCGCAGCCAGGCCGCGGCATGGTCGCGCTCCATGCGCATCTGCGCGGTCACCGCCTGCTGCAGGGCCAGCAACGGCTTCAACGCCTCGCGCGAGCGGTCGGCGCCGTCCTGTTGCAGATACGCCTGCAGGTGCCGCGCGTGGTCGGCGACCATGGCCTGGGCCAGCGCGTAGTCGTCGCCACGCAGGACCTCGCGCAACTCGTGCAGGTCGTTGTGCAGGTCGGCGAGCTGGATGCTCACGACGCGTTCGCCGTGGCCAGTTCGCGCTGCTGCGCGGGAATGGCGGCCCAGGCCGCGTCGATCTCGCTGAGCAGTTCCAGCGCTTCGGTCAGCGCGGCGTCGTCGTTGTGCAGGTTGGCTTCGGTCAGCCGGTGCATCACGTAGTCGTAGAGCGCCGACAGATTGCCGGCGATCTCGCCGCCGGCCTCGTGGTCGAGCGAGCCGTTGAGATGGCCGACGATGGCGCAGGCCTCGCCGATCGCCTTGCCCTTGCGTGCCTGGTCGCCCTGCGCGAGACAGGCCTGGGCCTGACGGATGCGCTGGCAGGCGCCGGCGAACAGCATGGCGACCAGCTTGTGCGGATCGGCATCGGTGACGCTGGTGGAAATGCCCATCTTGCGATATTGCTCGGCGTACTGGCGGCTGGAACCGTACATGGAAAACTCCTCGGGTGGATCGGCTGGCCTCCGCGCCGCGCCGGTGAGCGGCGACGCTGCGGTTGCTGCGGCCAATCCGTAATGACTGTCGATACTCTTTCTATCGGCCGCCACGCGTCTCGACTTGAGTCGCGCGGCCGCGCGCGCGTCAGCTGAACTGCTTGGTCAGGCTGTCGCTCACGCCCTGCATCTGGGTGACCAACTGGTTCATTGCGGTGAAGCGTGCGGTGTACTGATCGGTCAGGGTCTGCATGCGCTTGTCGAGATCGCTGAGCTGGTCGGTCAGGTCGGAGATGTGCTTGTTGAGCGAGTTGGTGCGCTGGGTCAGGGTGCCGCTGGTGCTGTCCAGGTTGCTCTTCAGCAGCGTGCTCATGCCGGTACCGAAACTGCCGTTGTTGCCGAGCAGGGTCTTGGCCGCCGACGGATCGGCGGCCGCCGCGGTGTCGAACTTGGCGCTGTCGAAGCTCATCACCCCGTCCTTGTCGATGGTCACGCCCATCGCCATCAGGCCGCTCACGTTGTCGCTGACCAGCCGGCGCAGCGACTGCTGCAGGCCGCGCACCATCGCATCGCCGGTCATCGGCGAGGCCTTCTTGTTGGTGGCGTCGTAGGCGCTGGACGACTTGAGCACGCTGTTGGCGGAGTTGTAGGCGCTGACCAGGGCAGTCAGATTGGCCTTAAGCGGGGTGTTGTCGTTGGTGATGTTGAGATTGAAGCTGGTGCCGGCCACCGCCTTGGTGAGATTGATCGCCACGCCGGGTACCAGATCGGCGATGGTGTTGCTGCTGGAGGTGCGCTGGAAGCCGTCCACCTTCACCACCGCGTCGGCGGCGGCGATGGTCTGGGTCAGCCCGCCGTTGTTGCCGGGCGGGTAGGTGAGCTTGGCCAGGCCGCCGTCGCCGCCGGACGTGGTGATGGTCAGGGCGCCCTTGGTGCCGGTGTCGACCGCGTTGAGCACCAGATGGTCGCCATCGTCGGCGGTGACCACGCTGGCGGTCACGCCGGCACCGTTGGCGGCCTTGTTGATGAAGGCCGCCACGTCGCTGAGCTTGCTGCCGGCATCGACGTTGATGTTGAGCGTGGTGCTGCCGTAGGCGATGGTCAGGGTGCCGCCACCGACGACGGCGCCGCTGGCATAGGCCGACGAGGTCAGTTTCTGGGACTGCGCCAGTTTCACCACCTCGATGCCGTACCTGCCGGCGTTGGCGCTGGAGGTCACGGTGGCGGTATAGCCGGCGCCGTCGTCGATGGTCGCCTTGTAGGCGCCCTTGTCGGCGCTGTCGGACACCGTGCTCATCGCCGTCTGCAGGTTGGACAGCGCGCTCTTGATCGTGCTCAAGGACGACAGTTGCGCGCTGGAGGCGGTACCGTCGCGGTTGATCCGGTCTTCCTGCGGCTGGCGTTCCTTCGCCACCAGTTTGGCGACGAAGCTGGGAATGTCCAGGCCTGAGCCGATTCCAGTGGTGGACATGGTGGCGGTCCTTGAGGTGGCCGGCACGCAGTGCGCCAGCGGCTGAGGGGAGTATCGGCGTGCGGGAACGCTTCTTGAGCGTCGTCCGCGCGCCAGTGCGGCTCCGGTGGTGATGCAAATCCTGTGCCGGCTCCGCATGCGTCAAAAAAAAGCCCCTCCTTGCGGAGGGGCCCTGGTGGTGCGTTGCGTCTCGCCGCGCTTAGCCCTGGAGCAGGCTCAGCACGCTCTGCGGCGCCTGCTTGGCCTGGGCCAGCATCGCGGTGCCGGCCTGCTGCAGGATCTGCGTGCGGGTCAGCTCGGCGGTTTCCTTGGCGTAGTCGGTGTCGCGGATGCGGCTGCGCGAGGCCGACAGGTTCTCCGAGGTGGAGCTCAGGTTGGCGATGGTGGAGGTGAAGCGGTTCTGGATCGCACCCATGTCCGCACGCGAGGAGTTCACCGAGGTCAGCGCGTTGTCGATGATGCTCAACGCCTTCTGCGCGCCCTGGAAGGTCGAGATGTCCACGTCCTTCAGGAAGTTGGTGGT
>NZ_NKUH01000049.1:0-14798 GCF_009192895.1 Xanthomonas sp. LMG 12460
TGGCCTCGTCCATCTGGGTGATGGTCTGGTTGACCTGCTCGATGCCGGCGGACTGCTCCTGCGAGGCGGCGGAGATCTCGCCCATGATGTCGGTGACGCGCTGCACCGAGGCGACGATCTCCTGCATGGTAGTGCCGGCCTGTTCGACCAGGGCGGAACCTTGTGCGACACGGCCGACCGAGTCGTCGATCAGGCCCTTGATCTCCTTGGCGGCATTGGCAGAGCGCTGGGCGAGGGTTCGCACTTCGCTGGCGACCACGGCGAAGCCGCGGCCCTGTTCGCCGGCACGCGCCGCCTCCACGGCCGCGTTCAAGGCGAGGATGTTGGTCTGGAAGGCGATGCCGTCGATCACGCTGATGATGTCGGCGATCTTCTTCGACGAGGCCTCGATCCCACTCATGGTCTCGACCACCTGGCCGACCACCGCGCCGCCCTGCGAGGCGACCGTGGCTGCACCGGTGGCGAGCTGGTTGGCCTGGCGGGCGTGCTCGGCGTTCTGCTTGACCGTGGAGGTCAGCTCTTCCATCGACGCAGCGGTCTCTTCCAGGCTGGCGGCCTGCTGCTCGGTCCGGCGCGACAGATCGTCGTTGCCGGCGGCGATCTCGGCCGCGGCGCCGTTGATGCTGACCGCGGCAGTCTGGATCCGCGCGACGATGGCGGCCAGCTGTTCGGTGGTGGCGTTGGCGTCGTCGCGCATGGTGGCGAACACGCCCTGGAACTGGCCGTGCATGCGCGCGGTCAGGTCGCCGGCGGCGATCGCTTTCAACAGCGTGGACAGCGCCTGCAGGTTGCCATCGGCGGTGGCCATCAACTGGTTGAGGCTCTCGACCATCAGGCGGAAGTCGTACTGGAAGCGCTCGGCGTCGCCACGCACGCTGAAGTCGCCGGCGGCGGCGGCGCCGGCCAGGTGCTTGATCTCGCTGTTCATCGCGGTGAGGTTGCGCTTGACCGTGTCCATGGTTTCGGTGAGCACCGCCTTTTCGCCGGGCAGCCGATCCATGTCCTCGGACAGGTCGCCGATGGCGTAGCGGCCCATGATCTGCGCCAGGCGCATCTTGACCGCGATATGCGAGGCGGCCAGGGCGTTGCTGTCGTGGACCATGCGCCCGTAGTCGCCGGGGAAGGCCGCTTCGTCCATGCGGTAGCTGATCTCGCCGGCGTCGTGGCGCTGGGCCATCTCCTTCTGCGCGTCGAGTACCGCGCGCAGCTGCTGCTGCATGCGTTGCAGCGATCCCAGCAGCTGCCCCAATTCGTCGTTGCGCGGATACTGGATGCGGCTGTCCAGGCGGCCGGCGGCGACCGCGCTGGAGACTTCCACCGCACTGGCCAGCGGCTTGACCACCAGCCGCCGCAGCAGCAGGTAGAGTCCGCCGCTGAGCAGCAGCGCGGCGCACAGGCCGACCGCCACGATGGTCCACAGCAGGCTGCGCGCCTGCGCCATCAGCACTGCCTTCGGCACCGCCACGCCCAGCGCGAAGCGCTCCTGGGCCTGGCCGATCTGCAGCGGCACATACACTTCCACGTCGGTGGCGCCGGTCTGCGGATCGACGGTGTCGCGGTCGACGGTCTTGCCCTGGGCGATCTCGGCCAGCAAGGCGCGGGTGGCCGGATCCTGCAGCTTCTTGCCGACCAGTGCCGGATCGCGGTCGGCGACGATGACGCCGCCCGGCGAGAGCAGGCGGACGTGGCCGGCACCGAGCGGGCGCAGCTTGGCGACGCGCTGCTGCAGCGTGGCCAGGCCGAAATCGGTGGTGACCACACCCAGGAACTTGCCGTCTTCCAGGATCGGTGTGCTGACCGTGGTCATCAGCACCTTCTTGCCGGCGATCTCGTAATCGTAGGGTTCGGCGACGGTCGGCCGCAGCAGCTTGCGCGGATTCAGATACCAGTCGCCGGCGCCGGCCACGTCGTAGTCGCGCAGCGGATCGCGCACCAGTTTCCCGTTCTGCCAGGACCAGTACACCATGTAGCGGCCGCTGGCGTCATGGCCTGCGCTGTTGGCATAGTCCGCGTCCTTGCCGTCCAGCGCCTGCGGTTCCCATAGCGTGCCCATGCCGGTCCAGTCCGGATGCTGCTGCAGTTCGCGGCGCAGGCTGTCGCTGAACAACTCGCGGGCCTTGTCGTGGCCGCGCTGGGCGAGCAGGGCATTGGCCAGCGCCTGGTTGGAGACCGCGGAGGCGCCGATGGTGTTGCCGATGCGCTCCGATTCCAGGCGCGCGGTGTCGGTCATGCCGACCTTGGCGGAGGCGAGCAGGGCGGAACTGCTGCGGGCGTAGATGATGGCGGCGGTAATGCCGAAGCACAGCAGGGCGATCGCGGCCACGCCGAGCATCAGGCGGGTGGCGACACTGCTCGGGCGAGTGGAGGACGTCGTGGACATCGCGGTCGTCTCGATGGAGAGGAGGGAAAGATCGCGCTGTCGTGGACCGGAGCCTGTTGCCTGCGGGCACAGCAGACCGGAGCGGAGACGTGCGCGACCTTCCGGTTATCGGCACGGCGTCCCAGAAATGTAGGGCGTGTTTGTGGTGCAACGCCACACGCGCCCCGGCACCGGCCATGGGGCCGGAACCGGATGCTCTGTCGGTCGCGTTGGACGGCACCGCATCGCGATCGTTCCCCGATCACGGCAGGTCGAGCGTCGGGCGCGGCGCCGAGCCGCACGACCAAGGCGGCTCGGCGGCCGACAGGACGATGACAACGAAAAAGCCCCGGGAGCGATCGCTCCCGGGGCCGTCGACGCGGACCGGCGGCGACGGCGCGTGCTCAGAACTCCTGCCAGCTGTCGTCGCCCGCCGCGACCGCGACCGGCCGGGCCGATTGCCGGACCGGACGGGCGGCGGGCTTGGCCACCGGCTTGGCCGCCGACCGGGCGGCCGGGCGGCTCGGTGCGCTGGGGACAGCCGGATGGCCGAGCGGGGCGCTGCTCGCCTCGATCTTGAACACCGCCACGGCCTGGCTCAGCTGGCCGGCCTGTTCTTCCATCGAACGCGCGGCGGCGGTGGCTTCTTCGACCAGCGCGGCGTTCTGCTGGGTGGTTTCGTCCATCTGGGTGACGGTCTGGTTGACCTGCTCGATGCCGGCGGACTGCTCCTGCGAGGCGGCGGCGATCTCGCCCATGATGTCGGTGACGCGCTGCACCGAGGTCACGATCTCCTGCATGGTCTTGCCCGCCTGGTCGACCAGCGCCGAGCCCTGGGCGACACGGCCGACGGAGTCGTCGATCAGACCCTTGATCTCCTTGGCGGCGTTGGCCGAGCGCTGGGCGAGGGTGCGCACTTCGCTGGCGACCACGGCGAAGCCACGGCCCTGTTCGCCGGCACGCGCCGCTTCCACCGCCGCATTCAAGGCAAGAATGTTGGTCTGGAAGGCGATGCCGTCGATGACGCTGATGATGTCGGCGATCTTCTTCGAGGACGCCTCGATCCCGCTCATGGTCTCGACCACCTGGCCGACCACCGCGCCGCCCTGCGAGGCAACCGTGGCTGCACCGGTGGCGAGCTGGTTGGCCTGGCGGGCGTGCTCGGCGTTCTGCTTGACGGTGGAGGTCAGTTCCTCCATCGACGCGGCGGTTTCTTCGAGGCTGGCGGCCTGTTGTTCGGTCCGGCGCGACAGATCGTCGTTGCCGGCGGCGATCTCGCTGGCGGCGCCGTTGATGCTGACCGCCGCGGTCTGGATCCGCGCGACGATCGCCGCGAGCTGTTCGGCGGTGGCGTTGGCATCGTCGCGCATGGTGGCGAACACGCCCTGGAACTGGCCGTGCATGCGCGCGGTCAGGTCGCCGGCGGCGATGGACTGCAGCAGTGCCGACAACGCCTGCAGGTTGCCGTCGGCGGTGGCCATCAACTGGTTGAGGCTCTCGACCATCAGGCGGAAGTCGTACTGGAAGCGCTCGGTATCGCCACGCACGCTGAAGTCGCCGGCGGCCGCCGCACCGGCCAGGTGCTTGATCTCGGTATTCATCGCGGTCAGGTTGTGCTTGACCGTGTCCATCGTTTCGGTCAGCACCGCCTTTTCGCCGGGCAGGCGGTCCATGTCCTCGGACAGGTCGCCGATGGCGTAGCGGCCCATGATCTGTGCCAGGCGCAGTTTGACCGCGATGTGCGCGGCGACCAGCGTATTGCTGTCGTGGACCATGCGGCCGTAGTCGCCGGGGAACACGGTTTCGTCCATGCGGAAGCTGATCTGGCCGGCGTCATGGCGCTGGGCCATCTCCGCCTGCGCGGCGAGCACCGCCTGCAACTGGCTCTGCATCTTGTCCATGCTCAGCAACAGCACGCCGGCCTCGTCCTTGCTGCGCAGGTCGATGGCATTGTCGAGCTTGCCGCGGGCGATGGCATCGGCCACGCCGATCGCGGTGCCCAGGCGCTTGAGCAACTGGCGGCGGATCACGATCGCCATGCCGATCGCGGCCACGATCACCAGCAGGTTGCCCAGCAGCACCGCCCACTTGTTCTGCGCGCGCACGGCGATCAGGGTGTCGGTGCGCTTGGCCAGCAGGCCGCGCTCTTCGTTGGTGAAGTCGCGGAGCAGGCCGCGGATCTCCTGCATCGCCTTGCGGTCGCGGGCCTGGCCGAACGCCGCGGTGATCTTTGCCGGGTCGTCGGATTGGGCGCGCAGCGCGATGATCTGCTTCTCGATGCCGACCAGGTCATCGAACGCCGCGTGCACCTTCTCCAGCCGCGCCTGCTGGCGTGGATTGTCCGCGGTCAGGCGCTTGGCCTCGGCGAAGTTCTTTTCGAATTCGGCGACGCCCGTGGTGAACGGTTGCAGATGCTGCTGCTCGCCCGCCAGCAGATAGCCACGCGAGCCGGTCTCGACGTTGAGGGCATCGATTTCCATCATGTCGCCGGTGGCCATCACCTTGTAGGTATGGTCGTTCATGTCGGCGGCGTTGTTGAGCGAAGAGAGGCTGCTCAGGCTGATCGAGCCGATGATCACCGTGATGAGCACGATGATCGCGAAACTGAGCGCGAGCCTGGCGGAAAGACTGAGATTCTTGAGCGTCATCGTCGTGGTCCTGGAGGAAAAGTGAAGCGTTGGGGATGGCGTACCCCTTGCCTGAGTCGATGTCCGCGGAGGCGCTGGGCGGTGCCTATCTATTTCGTCTGCACATCGAAAGAATGAAATTGATAGTTTTTGTAAATTTAATAGATGTTCGCGATTGAAACTTATTCGGCGATTTGGCGTTTCTTTGCTTCAGTCGCCCTGTGGCAACTCTTGTTCAAATTCGTAGACAATTTGTGTGTGCTCCCGCCGTATCGGCGTGTGCGCTCTGTTCTTTAAGGCGGGATGGTGCGGATTTAGATTCGCTTCACGTTGGCTTCACTCCGACAGGGATAGGCGTCGCGCTTTTCCGGGCGCCACGCCCGTCGATTCGCCTCCGGCCGTGTGGAATGACTCAAAAAAAGAGCCCGGGAGCTGGCGCTCCCGGGCTTCGTTACCCGTGTCAGTGGGATGCGCGGTGAAGCGCGATCAGAACTCCTGCCAGTCGCCACCGCCCGCAACCACGTCTGTGGTCTTGGCTGCAGCAACGGCCACCGGCCGGCGTGCGACCGATGGTGGTGCAGGAATCTTGGCCGGTCGCTTGGCGCCGGCGCTGGCGAGCGCGGCCGGCGGCGCGGCGCGGCGCGGTGCCGTCGGCGCCTGCTGGTCGATCTTGAACAGGGCCACGGCCTGGCTGAGCTGGCCGGCCTGATCCTCCATCGAACGCGCGGCGGCCGTGGCTTCTTCCACCAGGGCGGCGTTCTGCTGGGTGGCCTCGTCCATCTGCATCACGGTCTGGTTGACCTGCTCGATGCCGGCCGACTGTTCCTGCGAGGCGGCGGAGATCTCGCCCATGATGTCGGTGACGCGCTGCACCGAGGCCACGATCTCCTGCATGGTCTTGCCGGCCTGGTCGACCAGCGCCGAGCCCTGGGCGACGCGGCCGACCGAGTCGTCGATCAGGTCCTTGATCTCCTTGGCCGCACTGGACGAGCGCTGGGCGAGGGTGCGCACTTCGCTGGCGACCACGGCGAAGCCGCGGCCCTGCTCGCCGGCACGCGCCGCTTCCACCGCCGCATTCAAGGCCAGGATATTGGTCTGGAAGGCGATGCCGTCGATGACGCTGATGATGTCGGCGATCTTGCGCGAGGAGGCCTCGATGCCGCTCATGGTCTCGACCACCTGACCGACCACCGTGCCACCCTGCGAGGCGACCGACGCGGCGCCAGTGGCGAGCTGGTTGGCCTGGCGGGCGTGTTCGGCGTTCTGCTTGACCGTGGAGGTCAGCTCTTCCATCGACGCGGCGGTTTCCTCGAGGCTGGCGGCCTGCTGCTCGGTGCGGCGCGAAAGGTCGTCGTTGCCGGTGGCGATCTCGCTGGCGGCGGCGTTGATGCTGACCGCGGCAGTCTGGATGCGCGCGACGATGGCCGCCAGTTGTTCGGTGGTGGCGTTGGCGTCGTCGCGCATGGTCGCGAACACGCCCTGGAAGTCGCCCTGCATGCGCACGGTCAGGTCGCCAGCGGCGATCGACTGCAGCAGCGACGACAGCGCCTGCAGGTTGCCGTCGGCGGTGGCCATCAGCTGGTTGAGGCTGTCGACCATCAGGCGGAAGTCGTACTGGAAGCGCGCGGCGTCGCCACGCACGCTGAAGTCGCCGGCGGCCGCCGCACCGGCCAGGTGCTTGATCTCGCTGTTCATCGCGGTCAGGTTGTGCTTGACCGTGTCCATCGTCTCGGTGAGGTTGGCTTTCTCGCCGGGCAGGCGATCCATGTCCTCGGACAGGTCGCCGATGGCATAGCGGCCCATGATCTGCGCCAGGCGCTCGGTCACCGCGATGTGCGCGGCGGCCAGGGCATTGCTGTCGCGGACCATACGCCCGTAGTCGCCGGGGAAGACGCTCTCGTCCATGCGGTAGCTGATCTGGCCGGCGTCGTGGCGCTGGGCCATATCGGCCTGCGCGGCCAGCACGGCCTGCAGCTGCTGCTGCATGCGGCCCATGGCGTTCAACAAGCGGCCGGTTTCGTCGCGGGCCTCGGTGCGCACGGCATTGTGCATGTCGCCATTGGCGATGGCCTCGGCGGTGCGGGTGGCCAGGCCCAGCGGTGCGGTCAGGCTGCGGGTGATGACCAGCGCCAGCAAGACGCTGAGTACCAGGGCCAGCACGGTACCGCCGATCAGAAGCATGCGGCCACGGTGCATCGCGTCCAGCGCCGCCTGATAGCCTTCGGCGGCCTGCGACTTCTGCCGATCGGCGAACTCGCGGATCTTGCTCTGCCACGCCAGGGTTGCCGGCAGCGCTTCGCGATTGAGCATCTCCAGCGCCTGGGCATTCTCGCCCTTTTCGCCCAGCGCGACGATGGCGTCGTTGATCTGTTTCGCAGCGGCGCGCTTGGCGTCCATGTCGGCGCGGATGACGCGGCCGCCGGCGGTGCTGGACAGCTTGTCCATCTTGGCGCGAGCCTCGGCGTAGCGCTCGCGCTGCCGATTGAAGGTCTCCAGCGCCTCTTGCCGCATCGTCGCGTTGGTGGAGGTGGTATAGGTGCTCAGCGCAACCAGCACGGAGGAGTTGGCGTCGAGCATCTGGTTGCTGAACTCGATCTTCGCCATGCGGTCCAGCACGATCATGTCCAGGTGCTTGCGCGCCTCGGCCATGCCGGACAGCCCGATGATCACCAGGACCACCGAAAGAAGAATCAGCACGCCGAAGGCCGCCGACAGGCGCACACCGACGTTGTAGCGTTGCAGAAAGCGGGTCATTTCATATCTCCAAGGGGCGAAAAGGCTGCTCGGCGCGCAGGGGTGCGACGTCGGCGGTGGACGTGGGCTGACGCGGACGGCCTGCGCTCTAGGCGGCGCCAGTCACATGGCGTGATGACGGGCGACGCGACAGGCGGGTCGTGCGAAAGCGCCGCACTCGCGACGGTGACCATGGCGTTGGCATGCCCGAGTTCCGCCTGTAATCGCCGACGGCGTCGGTCGATCGCTCGGTGGATGCGTCTTCGGTGTCGCAAGACCGCATGCATGGTGGCCCCCCGTGTACGAATGAAGGAACGACGCGTGTTGTGGCGCGCCGGAGATCCCGGGTGTAGGCAAGCTGACGAAACGGACCAAGGAACGGCAAGTCGAAGCTGCGCGCGTGCCGAAGGCAGGCGCGAAAAGGAACAGTCGTCAGGGCTGCGGTTTCCCCGTTCGGTTTTGCGACTTCAGCGATCGGCGCATGCACCGAGCGATCCCTCTGAAGCGCCGACGGACCTCCCCAGGCCCTGTCGGCACGCACCGGTGTAGACAAAAAGCGTGCGCTCGATTTGGTATCGACAGGCGCAGGAGATTCTTGAGCGCCTCAGTGCGGTTGTGCCGGCAGTGGTTGCCGTACGCCGCGTCGATGGAGACGATGCGGGCGCCAGCCAGCCTGGCTGCCCCGTACCGACATCGCGGCGTCGCCTATCGAGCGGCCGTGCGGTGCACGGCCGCGCATCGACGCGACTGGGAGGAGGACTCAGAACTCCTGCCAGTCGCTGCTGGCCGCCTGGGCAAGCGCAACGGACTGCGGCGCCGGCCGCGGCTTGCGTGGCGGCGCAGACGGCACGCTGCGTGGTGCGGGGCGCGCCGTCGACGCGACCGCGATCGATGCGATCGCCGGCAGGGTATCCAACTTGAACACGGCCACCGCGTCCTGCAACTGCGTGGCCTGTTCCTCCATCGAGCGCGCGGCGGCGGTGGCCTCTTCCACCAGGGCGGCATTCTGCTGGGTGGTCTCGTCCATCTGGGTGACGGTCTGGTTGACCTGCTCGATCCCCGACGCCTGCTCCTGCGAGGCCGCCGAGATCTCGCCCATGATGTCGGTGACGCGCTGTACCGAGGCCACGATCTCGGCCATGGTCTCGCCGGCCTGGCGTACCAGGGTCGAGCCATTGGCCACCTGGTCCACCGAGTCGTCGATCAAGCTCTTGATCTCCTTGGCCGCATTCGAGGAACGCTGGGCCAGGGTCCGCACCTCGCTGGCGACCACCGCGAAGCCGCGACCCTGTTCGCCGGCACGCGCCGCTTCCACCGCCGCGTTCAAGGCCAGGATATTGGTCTGGAAGGCGATGCCGTCGATCACGCCGATGATGTCGGCGATCTTCTTCGACGAGGCCTCGATGCCGCTCATGGTTTCGACCACCTGGCCGACCACGCTGCCGCCTTGCGAGGCCACCGAGGCGGCACCCGCTGCCAACTGGTTGGCCTGGCGCGCGTGCTCGGCATTCTGCTTGACGGTGGAGGTCAGCTCCTCCATCGACGCAGCGGTTTCTTCCAGGCTGGCGGCCTGCTGCTCGGTGCGGCGCGAGAGGTCGTCGTTGCCGGCGGCGATCTCGGTCGAGGCCGCGTTGATGCTGACCGCCGCGGTCTGGATGCGAGCGACGATGCCGGTCAGTTGTTCGACGGTGGCGTTGGCGTCGTCGCGCATGGTGGCGAACACGCCGTGGAACTCGCCTTCCATGCGCGCGGTGAGGTCGCCGGCGGCGATGGACTGCAGCAAGGCCGACAGCTTGCCCAGGTTGTGGTCGCTGACCTCCATCATCGCGTTGAGGTCCTGCACCATCAGCCGGAAATCGTGCTGGAAGTGCGCCGCATCGCCGCGGGCGCTGAAGTCGCCGGCGGCGGCGGCCGCGGCCAGACGCTTGATCTCGGTGTTGATCGCCAACAGGCTGGCCTTGGCCGCATCCATCGACTCGTGCAGGACCGCGCGGCTGCCGGGCAGGCGCCGGGCGTCGCGGCGCAGGTCGCCGTTGGCGTATTCGTTGAGCACGCCGATGGCGTCGACGATGGCGTCCAGATGCTCGAACATCATGGTGTTGATGCCCTTGCTCAGCTCGCCGTAGACGCCCGGGAAGTCCTGCGGCATGCGGTGGGACATGTCTTTGTCGGCATGCAGTTCGATCATCAGCGAGGTTTCGCTGGAGAAGCGCTGCAACTGTCGCTGCATCGCGTCCATCGCCATCAGCAGGCGGCCCGGCTCGTCGCGTGCCTCGGTGGCCACGTGGTTGTCCAGGCGTCCATCGGCAATGGCTTCGGCGGCGCGGGTGGCCTGGTTCAGCGGTCCGGTCAGGCTGCGGGTGATGGTCCAGGCCAGCAGGCCGCTGACGATCAGCACGGCCAGGCCGCCGCCGAGCAGCATGTTGCGGCCATTGGTCATCGCCTCGGTGGCCGTGGCATAGGCCTTCTTCATCTGCGCGTCCTGGATATCGGCGTTCTCCCGAATCTTGGCCTGCCAGGCGGCTGTGGCCGGTCGCGCCTTCTCGTTCAATACGGCCTGCGCTTCGTCGTTGCGATTGGCCGCGCCGAGCGCAATCACCTGATCGTTGAGCTTGCCTGCGACCGCCCGTTGCGCATCGATCTCCGCACGCAGCGTGCGGATGCGTTCGCTGGTTGAAGGGAACGCATCGAGTTGCTTGCGCATCTCCATGTAGTGCGCGCGATGTTGCTTGATTTCTGCCAGTGCTTCCCGGTTGAGCTGTTCGCTGCTCACCATTGCCAAGGTGCCGAGCGCGACCAGGATGTTGGCGTTGTCGTCGAGCATGCCGTTGCTGATGCGGATCTTCTCGACGTTGATCTTGACGATGCGGTCCAGCTCGTTCCGCGCCCGCGACATGGACAGCAGGCCTGCCGCGACCAGCAGACAGGACAGCAGGATCAATAGGCCGAACGCGCCGCCGAGGCGGCGGCCCACGTTGTAGCGTTGCAAGAGCGACGTCATGTTGGAACCCCCTGAAAATGGACGAGTCACTGCGTGTTCGTTAACAGGGAAAACCGGTCGTAATGCTGGTTTCATCTGTGATGAAGTGCGAAAAACATGCGAGAGGCATGCGAAAACATGCGCTCAAGCCACGCCAACACGACACACGACCCGTTTTCCCCGTTGCTGCGGCACGGCTTCAGCGACCGGCATCTCCTCCGATCGCTCCCCTGAAGCGCCGGTTCCACCTCCCCAGGTGGGACCGGCACGCACATGTAGACAAAAACTGTGCGCTCAATGGGCTATCGGCACCCTTGGCGCTTTCTTGAGGGCCGCGTTGCGGTCTTTGCAGTTCGGATGTGGGGCCACGTGGAGGCATCTGCTTGCAGTGCGTGTCCTGTTTCTGGCGACTGCGTACGCAGACACGCCGATCTGCGGCGCGCACCGCAAACAAAAAGCCCCGGCATCGCTGCCGGGGCTCGTGTGTGGCGTTGCGCGGGAGGGCGGGGCGGTCAGGCCGCCTGCTGCACCCGCAGCGAGCGGACCAGGCCACCGATGTCCACGATCAGGGCGACGCGGCCGTCGCCGAGGATGGTGGCACCGGAGATGCCGCTGATGCGCCGGTAGTTGTTCTCGATGTTCTTGACCACCACCTGCTGCTGGCCGATCAGTTCGTCCACTTCCAGCGCCAGCTTCTGTCCGTCGGCCTCGACCACCACCACCAGCGGTTCTTCGCTCTGCTCGATGCGGCCGAAGCCGTAGGAGTCGCTGAGCGAGAGGATCGGCAGGTATTCGCCACGGACCCGCAGCACGCGGCCTTCGCCGGCCATGGTGCGGATGTCGTCGGCCTTGGGCTGCAGCGCCTCGATGACGTAGGCCAGCGGCAGGATCAGGGTCTCGCCCGACACCGCCACGGTCATGCCGTCGAGGATCGCCAGGGTCAGCGGCAGGCGGATCAGCACGCGGGTGCCGCGGCCGGATTCGCTTTCCAGCTGCACTTCGCCGCCCAGGCCCTGGATGTTGCGGCGGACCACGTCCATGCCGACGCCACGGCCGGACAGATCGGTGACCGCGTCGGCGGTGGAGAAGCCCGGGGCGAAGATCAGGTCCCAGACCTGCGCATCGCTCGGGTTGTCCGGCACCGCGATGCCGCGTTCGGCGGCCTTGGCCAGGATGCGGTTGCGGTTGAGGCCGGCGCCGTCGTCGCTGACTTCGATGACGATGTGGCCGCCCTGGTGCGAGGCCGCCAGGGTGATGGTGCCGGTCTCGTCCTTGCCGGCGGCGCGGCGCGCCTCCGGCAGTTCCAGGCCGTGGTCGATCGAGTTGCGCACCAGGTGCACCAGCGGATCGGCGATCTTCTCGATCAGGCCCTTGTCCAGCTCGGTGCCCTCGCCGATCGTGCGCAGGCGCACCTGCTTGCCGAGGCGGGTGGAGAGGTCGCGGACCAGGCGCGGGAAGCGGCGGAACACCGCGTCCACCGGCAGCATGCGCACGCCGATCACCGCTTCCTGCAGGTCGCGGGTATTGCGTTCGAGCAGGTCCAGGCCGGCGAACAGGCGCTCGGCCACGGCCTGGTCCAGGCCGGTGGAGACCTGCTTGAGCATGGCCTGGGTGATGACCAGTTCGCCGACCAGGTTGATCAGCGCGTCGACCTTGTCGACGCTGACGCGGATCGAGCTTTCCGCTTCGTGCGCGGCCGCGGCATTGCCCGCCGGCGCATTCGCGGCCACGGCGGCGGCCGGGGCGGCGGTGGCGGCGGTCGGCGGCGCGGTCAGCACCGGCGCCGGCGCGGTGGCCAGGCTCGGCGGCGGCACCGGACGGATTTCCAGCTCGCAGTCGTCGATGACCCAGGCGAAGGTGTCTTCGATCGCGCTGCGCGGGATCTTGCCGACCAGGCCCAGGTCCCAGGCCAGGTAGGCCTCGAGCGGATCGAGTTCGGCGAAGCCGGGCAGACGCGTGCTGCGGCAGGCGACCTGCAGCGGACCGAGGTGTTCGAGTTCGCGGATGATGCGCAGCGGGTCGTTGCCGCTCATGAACAGCGACGGCGCCGGAGTGAAGCCGATCTGCCAGGCTTCCGGCTCGGCCGGCTGGTTCGCCGCCGGGGTGGCGACGGTGGGCGCGGCCGGGCCGCCGTTCAACGCGTGCTGCAGGCGCTCGTGCACGGCCTTGACCGCGGCCGGATCGGCCGGGACGCCGTGTTCGGCTTCGCGCAGCAGGGCGCGCAGCACGTCCACCGAGCCGAGGATGGCGTCGATCGCGTGCGCTTCGACTTCGCGCTTGCCGGCGCGCAGCTCGTCGAGCAGCGTCTCCAGCACGTGGGTGAGGCCGGCCATCGCCTCGAAACCGAAGGTGGCGGCGCCGCCCTTGATCGAGTGCGCGGCGCGGAACACCGAGTTGATGGTCTCGGGGTCGCGATTGCCTTCTTCCAGCGACAGCAATCCGGCTTCCATCGCGTCCAGCCCTTCGCGGCTTTCCTCGAAGAAGGTGGCGTGGAAACGTTGCAGGTCCATGCTCATGGGGCGGCAATCCGGAAAAGGAGGGGAGGGATCAGCCCAGGACTTTCTGGACGGTGGCGATCAGCTGTTCGGGATTGAACGGCTTGACCAGCCAGCCGGTCGCACCGGCCGCCTTGCCCTCGGACTTCTTCTCCGCCGCCGACTCGGTGGTCAGCATCAGCATCGGGGTGAACTTGTAGTCCGGCAGCTGCCGCAGTTCGCGGATCAGGGTGATGCCGTCCATGTTCGGCATGTTGACGTCGGTGACCACCGCGTTGAAGCGCTGGCCCTTGGCGCGGCCCAGCGCGACCGCGCCGTCTTCGGCTTCTTCGACGGCAAAGCCGGCCGAGGTGAGGGCGAAGGAGACCATCTGGCGCATCGACGCCGAATCGTCCACTACCAAGATACGTGCGCTCATGCCGCGTTCTCCACAGATTTCAGATTGTCAGGGGTTGCAGGAAGGCCCAGCGATTCGCTGACCCCTAGCAGGCGTGCCGCGTCGCGAAAGGTGGCGTTGCAGGCCTCGAATTCGGTGCGCTTGCCGTCCTTGCGACGGGCATCGACGAATGCGCACAGCACCTGTACGGATGCGGTATGGATGCGGCGGACTTCGCCGGCGTCCAGCCGCAGCACGTCGTCCGACGCAAGGAACGCGGTCAGGCGTTGTTTCAGGTCGGCGCTGGTCTCGATACCGAGATCTTCGCCAAGGGGGACTGTGCTCATCATTGCTCCGCACCAATGGTTCTATGGCAGATAACGGCCGTGGCCTGAAAAGCTTTAGCGGCGCTTGGAAAGTGCGGCACCGTTCCCAGTTGCCGCCCGCCGGCCCGGGTCAGTGCAGCAGTTGCTCGGCGTCGAGCAGGATCATCGGCTGCTGCGCCAGCCGCGCCACGCCGCGGAACAGATGGTTGGAAATGCGGCAGATGCGGGCATTGTCCGGCGGCTCGATCTGCTGGTCGCTGAGGCTGGCCACGTCTTCCACCGCGGACACGCGCAGGCCCAGGGTCTCGCCGTTCTCTTCCAGCACCACCACCCGGGTCTGCATGTCCATCTCGATCGGCGCCGCCCCAAGGTGCACGCCGAGG
Organism: Xanthomonas sp. LMG 12460; assembly: GCF_009192895.1. Lineage (NCBI taxonomy): Bacteria > Pseudomonadati > Pseudomonadota > Gammaproteobacteria > Lysobacterales > Lysobacteraceae > Xanthomonas > Xanthomonas sp. LMG 12460. The sequence continues at coordinate 14,280 of NZ_NKUH01000049.1, forward strand.
TCGAGCACAGGCACCACCTGGCCGCGCAGGTTCATGATGCCGAGCATGGCCGGCGGCGTGCCGCGCAGCGCCAGCAGCGGCACCGGCAGCACCACTTCCTGCACCTTCAGCAGTTCCAGGGCGTAGGCCTGCTCGCCGCAGCGCAGGCGCAGCCAGCGGGTGCGGCGCTCGGCCAGGCGTTCGGGGGCGATGGCCGAGCCATGCGGCACGCTTGGCGCCATGAAGGCCTGCAGGTTCGGCGGCAGCTTCGCGCCGGCGGCCTGGGCGCGGCTGGCTTCGGCGCGGCGTTCCGGCGGCACCGCCATCGGCGGACGCTTGACCGCGCGCGCGGCGGCGGCATCGTCTTCGGCGGCCAGATCGCGCGGCACGGCGGCACGCTGCCGCTCCATCGCCGCGACCGCGTCCAGGTCGGCCTGGCGCTCGGCCTGCTGGGCCGGCGTCAGCGCGGCGGGCGCCGGTGCTGCTTGCGACATGATGCCGGCCAGGGCCGGATCGGAGTCGGCTTCGGCCAGGACCGCG
>NZ_NKUH01000005.1:0-38254 GCF_009192895.1 Xanthomonas sp. LMG 12460
GAAGAAGATCGGCGACATCATTTCGGTGATCGACGGCATCGCCTTCCAGACCAACATCCTGGCGCTCAACGCCGCGGTGGAAGCCGCCCGGGCCGGCGAGCAGGGCCGCGGTTTCGCCGTGGTGGCCACCGAAGTGCGCACCCTCGCCCAGCGATCTGCCAACGCCGCCAAGGAGATCAAGACGCTGATCGACGAGTCGGTCGGCCGCGTCGCCGAAGGCTCGGCCCTGGTCGAGCGTGCCGGCACCACCATGCAGGAGATCGTGACCTCGGTGCAGCACGTCACCGACATCATGGGCGAGATCGCGGTCGCCTCGCAGGAGCAGTCGTCCGGCATCGAGCAGGTCAACCGCACCGTCACCCAGATGGACGAGAGCACCCAGCAGAACGCCGCGCTGGTGGAAGAAGCCACCGCCGCCGCGCGTTCGATGGAGGAGCAGGCCGGCCACCTGCGGCAGGCCGTAGCGGTGTTCAAGGTGCAGGCGGCGGCATCCTCGGCGCGTGCGCCGGCGGTACCGGCCGCGCGCAGGCCGGCACACGTGGCCGCTTGAGTCCGGGCGCGCGGATCGCGCCCCCCCCAGGCTCGGCCTGTCACGCCGCGCCGCCGGAACAACAACCCGATATGCCGATCGGCCGCGGAACGCCCCCGCGGCCGATTGCGTTTCCAGGCCTGCAAGGCAGCCCTTTTTTTTGAAAATCCCCCACCAGCGTCGTTACCACTGTGTGAAATGTGATGAATACCACCTTAAGGATCGATAGGCGCTGTCGATAACGTGAACAGCCGGTGAGTGCCGGCGTCGCGCTGGCCGGTTTCCAATGCAGGCACTATCCACCACGACGCCCCGTTGGGGAGGTTTCACTCGCCTGCCATGGGGGCTGTTGCTGCTGGTGCTCTGGAGCATCTGGGCGGCAAGCCAACTGGTAGCGCTCGCCAGCCCGCCGCCGGCCGACAGCGCCGAGGCCATTCGCGCGCGCCTGCTGGCCTTTGCGCCCGCCATCGACGCTGCCGACGGGCAGCCCGTGGCGTTCCGCCTGCGCGTGGCCGGCTGCGAGTGCGCCGCGCCTGCGGCGCTCGCACTGCCAGGGATGCGCAGCGTGGACCTGCGCGCCCGGCTGGCGCCGCCGTCCCTGCCCTATGCGCTGATCGTCCTCGATGCGCAGTCCCGCCTGATCTATGCCGGCCCGGCACAGCTGGCCGGATGCGGCACGTCCATCGCCGCCGCGTCGCTGCTGCCGCGGCTGCTCGCCACCGGCGGCGCTGCGCCGCTGATCTCTCCCGCCCAGTGCGGATGTCCCACCGACTCCAAGGAATCCCTCTCATGAGCGCCTCGCCTACCCAAGGCAGCTTTCTCGTCGGCAACGAGCGCTACGTCTACCTGCAGAAACTGGCGGCGCAGGCCGACAGGCTGTTCGTGGTCGTCGCGGTCCTGGCCACCCTCGCCAGCCTGGCCGCCGCCTGGCATCAGGGCGCGTGGACGCCGTGGCTGGCGGTCAGCCTGCCGACCCTGGCCGTCATTGCCCTGCAGGTGAAGCTGCATCCAGGCAGCCTGCTGAGCCGCTGCACCGTGGCCTTGGGCCTGATGGTGCTGGCCGCGGCGCTGATCCAGCAGGCCGGCGGCATGATCGAAGTGCACTTCGGCGTCATCCTGCTGATCGCGCTGCTGCTGTACTACCGCGACTGGCGGCCGATCATGGTCGCGGCCGCCGCGATCGCCGTGCATCACGTGCTGTTCTTCTGGCTCCAGCACCGCGGCCTGCCGGTGCGGGTGTTCACCGCGGAGGCCGGGATCGGCATCCTGGCGATCCATGCGCTGTACGTGGCGGTGGAAGCGGCGATCCTGGTGCCGATGGCGGTGCAGATGCGCCGGCAACTGCTGGACGTGGGCCACGACCCGCACGCCCTGGCCCAGGCCGCGCGCGCCATCGCCCAGCAACAGCCGCTATCGGCCGCGATCCGCGAGCTGGACCTGCCGGAAGGCTCCATCGCCCACACCCTGGTGGCCGCCAACGCGCAGCTGCTGCACAGCCGCGAGCAGGACAGCGAGGCCCAGCGCGAGACCCAGCGCATCCGCAGCGCGCTGGACGATGTCACCACCAACGTCATAATCGCCGATGCCGACCGCCGCATCGTCTACGTCAACCGCCCGCTGCTGCAGATGCTCAGCGAGGTGCAGGAAGACCTGCGCCGCGACCTGCCGCAGTTCGATGCCAGCGCATTGCTGGGCAAGACCATCGACGTGTTCCACCGCCATCCCGAACACCAGGCGCGCATGCTCGCCGAGCTGACCGGCACGCACCGCGCGCAGATCCGCGTCGGCGGCCACACCATGCGCCTGATCGTCAATCCGGTCACCGACGCGACCGGCAACCGCCTCGGCTTCGTGGTGGAATGGGCCGACCGCACCGACGAAGTGGCGGTGGAAGAGGAGATCGCCGGCATCGTGCGTGGCGCGGTCGCCGGTGACCTCGGCGGACGCATCCGCCTGGACGACAAACACGGCTTCCTGCTGCAGTTGGGCGAGCAGATCAACGCCATGCTCGCCGCCAGCGCCTCCGGCCTGGGCCACATCCAGCAGATGCTGCGCGCGCTGGCCGAGGGCGACCTGTCGCGGCGCATCGACGCCGACCTGCAGGGCGTGTACGCGAACATGAAGGACGACGCCAACGCCACCGCCGAGCAGCTGTCGGCGATCGTGCGGCAGATCCAGGGCGCCTCGGACGCGATCAACACCGCCGCCGGCGAGATCGCCGCCGGCAACGACGACCTGTCGCGTCGTACCGAGCAGCAGGCCGCCAGCCTCGAAGAAACCGCCGCCTCGATGGAGGAGCTGACCTCCACGGTCAAGCAGAACGCCGAGCATGCGCACCAGGCCAACCAGTTGGCGGTCGGCGCCGCGGCGGTCGCCTCGCAAGGCGGCAGCGTGGTCGGCAAGGTGGTCACCACGATGAGCGGCATCGAAGCCTCGTCGAAGAAGATCGCCGACATCATCAGCGTCATCGACGGCATCGCCTTCCAGACCAACATCCTGGCGCTCAACGCGGCGGTCGAGGCCGCGCGTGCCGGCGAGCAGGGCCGTGGCTTCGCCGTGGTCGCCAGCGAGGTGCGCGTGCTGGCGCAGCGTTCGTCCAACGCCGCCAAGGAGATCAAGGACCTGATCGACGATTCGGTGACCCGTGTGGCCGAAGGCTCGGCCCTGGTCGACCAGGCCGGCCGCACCATGCAGGACATCGTGACCTCGGTCCAGCGCGTCACCGACATCATGCGCGACATCGCCTCGGCCTCGCAGGAACAGTCGGCCGGCATCGAGCAGGTCAACCAGACCGTCGTGCAGATGGACGAGGCGACCCAGCAGAATGCCGCCCTGGTCGAGGAAGCCAGCGCCAGCGCCCGGTCGATGGAACACGAGGCGGGCGAACTGGCACGGGCCGTGGCATCCTTCACCCTGGAGCAGCGCCCGCCGTCGAGCGCGGTCGCCACTGGCGGCAACGTGCAGCCGGTCTACAAAAAAGTCCAGCTCAGCCGATAGCATGCGTGGGGCGGCCCGACGCGGTGCCGCCCCACCCACCTCCAGTACCCACTCTCCACCATGGCCGAAGGCACTCCCAGCGACTCCCCTGTCCCGACTTCGCCGGAAGAAGAAGTGGAGGACGACCGTTTCCTGCTGACCAAGCCCCGGCAGATCCGCCAGTTGCTGCAGTCGCTGATCCAGCAGCGTTCGCAGGTCAGCGCGCACGTGGGCGGTCGCGACCAGGCCTTCTCGACCGCGTTGCTGGACCTGGACGAGGACAGCGTGCTGCTGGACCTGAGCGTCAACGAGGCCTCCAACCGCGCCGCCGAGCAGGCCGAGTACCTGCTGTGCTTCGCCCAGCTGGACAAGGTGCGGGTGCGTTTCCGCATCGAAAGCCCGCAGCGCACCGACGACAACGGCCAGCCGGGCCTGCGCGCGCCGCTGCCGGAATCGCTCTACTACCTGCAGCGGCGCGAGCATTTCCGCCTGGAGACCCCGATCACCGATTCGCCGTTGTGCGTGCTGCGCATCGACGACGATGCCGGCCAGGTCGAACTGAAACTGCGCGTGGTGGACATCAGCGGCGGCGGCCTGGCGGTGGCGCTGGTACAGGGCCAGCCGATGCCGCAGCTGCAGCAGAGCTATCCGAACTGCGTGCTGCAGCTGCCCGATGCCGACGCCATCCGGCTGACCCTGCAGGTCTGCAACATGTATGTCTCCAAGCTCGCCAACGGCCAGGACACCCTGCGCGTGGGCATGCGCTTCCAGGACCTGCCGCGCGGTGCCGACGCGGCGATCCAGCGCTACGTGTTCCGCATCGAGCGCCAGCGCAGCGCCCGCAAGAGCGGCGTGCTTTCCTGAACGCCGCAAGCGGCCGGCCGATCCAGGTCTAAAGTTCGCCGTGGCCGCGCCGATCTAGCATCAGAGTCGCGCTTTCCCACCCACGCCACCACCCGCAATCCCGTGCGCACCAGGAGCACACGATGAACGACAAGACCACCTCCAATTCCGACGCCACCGGCGGCGAATTCCTCAGCTTCACCCTCGGCGAAGAACACTACGGCGTGGATATCCTCAAGGTGCAGGAAATCCGCGGCTACGACTCGGTCACCCGGGTCCCGGACGCCCCCGAGTACATCAAGGGCGTGATCAACCTGCGCGGCACCATCGTCCCGGTGATCGACCTGCGCCTGAAGCTGCGCCTGAAGGAAGCGCGCTACGACGCCTTCACCGTGATGATCGTGCTCAACGTCGAGAACCGCGTGGTCGGCATCGTGGTGGACAGCGTCTCCGACGTGATCCCGCTGAACGAAGAGCAGATCCGCCCGACCCCCGAGTTCGGCGCCGCGGTCGACACCCGCTTCATCTCGGGCATCGGCACCCAGGACGACAAGATGTTGATCCTGCTGGATATCGAGACCCTGCTCGACAGCGCCGAGTTCGGCCAGCAGCACGCCCACGTCGACGAAGCCGCCTGACCCCCGGCCGCTGCGGCGGCCTCCCGGCTGTAGACGAAACCCGCCGCAAGGCGGGTTTTTATTTGAAATGCGAACTGTTTATCACTTGGGCGAATCAAGTTAACCGGTTTCACGCCGATAGCTGAAGAGTGGCCGGCATCACACGGCCCTCACTTCAGCCCCCGTCCCCAAGGAGTCGTTCCATGAAACCGAGCTTTCCCATGCTGCTGGTCCTGCTGCTCGCCGCCAGCCCCAGCACCTTCGCCCAGTCCCAGCAGATGATCCCGCCGGAGATGGCCACCCGTTTCGTCGGCAAGGACGGCATGGTCTGCGGCAAGGTCGAGAAAGCCAAGTACGCGCAGAATTCCGAAGGCGAGCCGACCTTCCTGTACATGGGCGGCATGTTCCCGCGCCACACCTTCTCCGCCCGCATCGCCGGCGCCGACCGCAGCAAGTTCGGCTTCGCCCCGGAAACCCTGGAAGGCAAGGACGTGTGCGTGATCGGCAAGATCGAGCGGGACAGCTCGCGTGCCGAAATCCAGGTCAGCGCGCCGTCCAGCCTGAAGCTGGCCACCATCAAGTAAGCCTCAGCGCCGCCGTGCTGGACCCGTGCACACGGTCCGGCGCGGCGGCGTTTGCCGTTTTTTGCCCCTTGTCGCCCCCTCCGAATTATGGGAAACGCGCTCATGCAGTGGATTAAAGATCTGAAGGTGATGCCCAAACTGATGCTGGCGTTCGGCGTCGTGCTGGCGTTGATGCTGATCCAGGGCGTGGCCGCCTACCGCGGTCTTAACTCGCTCGATGGCGTGACCACGAATGTGTCGTCGCAGGTGGTGCCGAGCGTGCGCACCGGCGGCGAAATGCGCGGCATCCTCGGCGAGTACCGCAACGCGGCCTACCAGAGCCTGATCCGCAGCAGCGATGCGCTGAAGAAGGAATCGGCCGCGCGCAAGGTTGCGCTGAAGAAGCAGATGGACCAGATCCTGGCCCAATATCCGCCCAAGATCGGCAGCCCGCAGGAAAAGACCATCTACGACCGTCTGGTCGCCGACTGGAAGAAGGCCAGCGCCTCCTACCAGTCCGTCGACGAAATGCTGCAGCTCGACCTGCACGACGACGCCATCGATACCTTCACCGGCGAGACCCGCACCCTGCACAACAAGGTGGTGGACGACGTCGTCGCCCTGATCGCCGAGAACGATCGCCAGGCCAAGGCCGCGGCCGACGCCGCCAGCGGCACCTACCGCAATGCCTCGGCGACCCTGCTGATCTGCCTGCTGATCGGCCTTGGCGCAGCGGTCGGTCTGGCCTTCCTGTTCGGGCGGATGCTCGCCAACAGCGTGCGCGATGCGGTCAAGGTGGCCAGCGACGTCGCCGCCGGCAAGCTCGACGGACATATCGACGCCAACAGCAAGGACGAGATCGGCGAGCTGATGCAGGCGCTCAAGCGCATGCAGCAGGACCTGCGCGGGCGCATCGAGCGCGACGCCGCGGTCGCCGCCGAGAACCTGCGCATCCGCACCGCGCTGGACAACTCCTCGACCGGCATGTTCATCGTCGATCTGGACTACAACATCGTCTACGCCAACCCGTCGATGCAGGGCCTCACCGACAAGTACGCCGAGCAGATCCACTCGGTGGCGCCGGCCTTCGATTCGAGCCTGCCGCTGGTCGGCTCGCCGGTGACGGTGCTGGAGTACGGCAACCAGCACGATCCCAAGACCCTGGCGGAACTGGAAAAGAAGGGGGTGATGGAACGCGAGATGGCCTACGTCGACGCGCGCGTCGCCCAGACCATCACCGCCATCCGCGACCAGCACGGCACGCACATCGGCTTTGTCTGCGAATCGCGCGACCGCACCCTGGAAGCGCAGGTCGAGCAGGAAGTGGCCAAGATCGTGCGCGAGGCCGCCGCGGGCGACCTCAGCGGGCGCGTCGGCATCGAAGGCAAGCACGGCTTCTTCCTGCAGCTGGCGCAGCAGCTCAATGGCCTGCTGCAGGCCAACGGCGACAGCATCGGCCAAGTGTCCAGGCTGCTGACCGCGCTGTCGCAGGGCGACCTCACCGCGCGCATGCACGGCGATTTCCAGGGCGTGTTCGCGACCATGCGCGACGACGCCAACGCCACCGCCGAGCAGCTGGCGGCCATCGTCGGCCGTATCCAGCAGGCGGCGAACGCGATCAATGCCGCCGCCGGCGAGATCGCCGCAGGCAACGACGACCTGTCGCGCCGCACCGAGCAGCAGGCGGCGAATCTGGAAGAGACCGCCGCCTCGATGGAGGAACTGACCTCCACCGTGCGCCAGAACGCCGAGCACGCGCGCCAGGCCAATCAGTTGGCCGGCGGCGCCGCCACGGTCGCCTCGCAGGGAGGCAGTGTGGTCGGCCAGGTGGTGCAGACCATGAGCGGGATCGAGGCATCCTCGAAGAAGATCGCCGACATCATCAGCGTCATCGACGGCATCGCCTTCCAGACCAACATCCTGGCGCTCAACGCCGCGGTGGAAGCCGCACGTGCCGGCGAACAGGGCCGCGGCTTCGCGGTGGTCGCCAGCGAAGTGCGCACCCTCGCTCAGCGCTCGGCCAACGCCGCCAAGGAGATCAAGGGCCTGATCGACGCGTCGGTGAGCCAGGTGGCCAACGGCTCGACCCTGGTGCGCCAGGCCGGCCAGACCATGACCGAAATCGTCGCCTCGGTGCAGCGCGTCACCGACATCATGGGCGAGATCGCCGCCGCCTCGCAGGAGCAGTCGGCCGGCATCGAGCAGGTCAACCAGACCGTCACCCAGATGGACGAGACCACCCAGCAGAACGCCGCGCTGGTCGAAGAAGCCACCGCCGCCGCGCGTTCGATGGAAGAACAGGCCGGCCAGCTGATCGAGGCCGTGTCGATCTTCCGCGTCGAGCAGTCGGCGCAGGCCAGCGCGGTCCACGCGCCGCAGGCCGTGTCCGCGCCGCGGCCGGCAGCGCCGGCGAAGAAGCCTGCGGCCGTCGCCGCCGCCAAGCCGGCGGCGGTGCGTGCCCGCAAGGTCGAGCCGGCCCTGGCCGATTCGGACTGGCAGGAGTTCTGAGACAGGCCCGGCCTGTCGCTGCATCCCCCCATCCCCGGCCTGCGCGCCGGGGATTTTTTTGACCGCCGCGCCAGCGCGAGGATTGTCTACGGATCGGTCGCGCCGCGCGCTCAACTTCCCCGTTCCCGGAGCCGTTAAACCTTTGGGAACCTTTCCAAGGATCAGGTCGATGTCGTCTCGCTCGTTGCTCACCCGCCTCTCGGATCTGCCGCTGCGCCGCAAGTTCCTCTGGCAGACCTTGTTGCTGGGTGCCGGCATCGTCCTGCTGGCGGTGATTGCCGCGCGCATGCAGTACCTGGACATCCGCAACACGCGCGAGCAGGCACTGAAGAGCCAGATCGAGCTGGCGCTGGGCGTGGTGCGCGCCTATGCGGCCGAGGTGGACAAGGGCAGCATGCCGCTGGCCGAGGCGCAGCGCACCGCCCTGCGCACCCTGGAATCGATGCGCGCCCGCGACGGCGTGGACTACTTCTACGTGCACGACCTGCACCCGACCATGCTGATGCACCCCACCCGCCACGACCTGGTCGGCAAGGATATCGGCCAGGTGCTCAGCGCCGACGGCAAGCCGATCTTCCGCGAGTTCGTGAAGGTGGCCGAGGCCGGCGGCGGCTATGTCGACTACCTGTGGCCCAAGCCCGGCAGCGACAAGCCGGTCGAAAAAATCTCCTACAACGCCGCGTTCGCGCCCTGGCACTGGGTGATCGGCACCGGCGTGTACATGGACGACGTGCAGGCGCAGGCGCTGGTCTTCACCGGGGTGATGACCCTGGCCGGCGGCATCCTGGTGCTGCTCACCTTCGGCATCAACTGGTTGATCGGCAGTTCGGTGCTGCGACCGGTATCGCGCAGCCTGGAGGCGATCCGCGCGGTGTCGCGCGGCGACCTCAGCGTGCGCATCGACAATCCCGGCCGCGACGAGACCGGCGAGATGCTGCGCGCCACCGGCGAAATGATCCGGATGCTGGAGCGCTTTTCCAGCGAGACCGCGCAGATGGCCGTACTGCACGCCGACAAGGACATGTCCCACCGCATGCCGGAGGACTTCCCCGGCGTGTACGGCGACCTGGCTGCCAGCATCAACCGCATGATGTTCGAGCACCTGGACGCGATCGTCGACGCCATCGCGGTGCTCAACGAGTACGCCAATGGCGACCTGCGCCGCGACGCACGCCGCCTGCCCGGCAGCCGCGCGGTGCTGCACGAATCGATGGACGCGGCCAAGGCCAGCCTGCTGGCGATCAACACCGAGATCAAGCGCCTGGCCGCGGCCGCCGCCGCCGGCGACTTCAGCGTGCGCGGCGACGCCGGGCGGTTCCAGCACGACTTCCGACTGATGGTGCAGGACCTCAACGCGATGATGGAGGTCAGCGACCGCAACCTGGGCAAGCTGTCGACCCTGCTGCAGGCCATCGCCGCCGGCGACCTGAGCGCGCGCATGCACGGCGACTTCCACGGCGTGTTCGCGCGGATGCGCGAGGATGCCAATACCACCGCCGACCAGCTTGCCGACATCGTCGGCCGCATCCAGACCGCGGCCCGCAGCATCCACGGCGCCACCACCGAACTGGCCGCCGGCAACGACGACCTGTCGCGCCGCACCGAACAACAGGCGGCCAACCTGGAAGAGACCGCGGCCTCGATGGAGGAGCTGACCTCCACGGTCAAGCAGAACGCCGAGCACGCCCGCCAGGCCAACCAGCTCGCCACCGGCGCGGCCGCGGTGGCCTCGCAGGGCGGCCAGGTGGTCGGCCAGGTGGTCACCACCATGAACGGCATCGAGGCCTCGTCGAAGAAGATCGCCGACATCATCGGCGTGATCGACGGCATCGCCTTCCAGACCAACATCCTGGCCTTGAATGCGGCGGTGGAAGCGGCTCGCGCCGGCGAACAGGGCCGCGGCTTCGCGGTGGTCGCCACCGAGGTGCGCACCCTCGCCCAGCGCTCGGCCAACGCCGCCAAGGAGATCAAGACGCTGATCGACGACTCGGTCGGCCGCGTGAGCGAGGGTTCGGCCCTGGTCGACCAGGCCGGTCGCACCATGCAGGAGATCGTCGCCTCGGTGCAGCGGGTGACCGACATCATCGGCGAGATCGCCGCGGCCTCGCAGGAACAGTCGATGGGCATCGAGCAGGTCAGCCGCACCGTGGCGCAGATGGACCAGGCGATCCAGCAGAACGTCGCCGTGGTCGAGGAAGCCAGCGCCTCGGCGCGGGCGCTGGAAGACCAGGGCCGCCGGCTCGGCGAGGCGGCGGCGGTGTTCCGGCTGGACCCGGCGCAGGCCGGCGCGAACGGCGGCGCAGGCCCCACGCCCGCGGCCCCCGCACGCGGCGCGGCGCGGCAGGCGCCGCTGCGGCTGGTGCGCACGGCAGCCTCGACCATCGAGGCCGATTGAGCGGCCATACCGTTGCGATAGAAACAATCACGCACGACACGCCGATTCGCACCACAGCACGGTTCAAGCTATCGCCGCGCTAGTCGATATCAGGATCACGCTTCGTGGTCCGCGCCCGTCACCGCCGGATCACCAACGCGACCGTTCAGGGAGCACGTGATGCCCAGCCGCCGACATCCGCCATCGTCCACCCTCCCGTCGCGGCGCCGCACGCGCGCCCCTGTTCGGCATGGGTTCCCGCCCGCCTGCGAGCGCCGCCACTGGCGCGGCGCTGCCCTCGCCGCGCTTCGTCTTCGCCGGCTGACCGCCGGCCGCCCTGCCTTTTTCAACCCGCTGCTGCACATGGAATGCCCATGAACGTACTTGCGCACCTGAAAATCCGCGACAAGCTGATCTTCGCCTTCGCCGTGACCACGCTGCTGACGGTCGTGCTGGGGGGCTTTACCTACTCCCGGACCAGCCTGTCCATCGCCGAGCTCAAGCACATCCAGCACGATTGGGTGCCGGCGACCCAGGCACTGGCCGAGGTGCGCGCGCAACTGGGCGAATTCCGTACCTACGAACTGGCGCAACTGTCGCGCGCCGGCGATCCCCAGGCCCAGGCCGACTACTTCAAGCGCATGCAGAAGGTGCGCACGGAGGTGGCGAAGAACCAGCAGGTCATCGCCGCGATGATGCGAGACCAGAAGCAGGTGCAGATGTACGCCGGCGTGCAGGAGACGCTGAAGGCCTACCTGCAGGCCAACACCGAGATGGGTGCGGCGCTGCGCGCCGGCGACGTGGCAGGCGCACAGAAGATCTCCGACACCCAGTCGCGGACGCTGCGCCGGACCCTGTTCGAGCGCATCGTGGCGCTGACCCAGTACAACGTCGCCGAACTGAACCGGGAGATGGATCTCGCCGACAGCCAGCTGTCCAACACCAAGACCCTGATCGTGACGCTGCTCGGGCTGGCCGTGCTGTTCGCCAGCGTCACCGCCTGGCTGATCGCGCGCGGGATGGCGCGCCAGTTGCACGCGGCCAAGCGCCTGTCGCAGGCGGTGGCACGCGGCGAACTGGAGGGCGCCACCTATCCGCACGGCAAGGACGAGATCGGCGAGCTGATGGACGACATGCTGATCATGCGCTCGCGCATCCACAGCGTGATCCGCGCCCAGGACGAGATGGCCCGGCAGCACGCGTGCGGCACCATCAGCTACCGCATGGACGAGAACGCCTTCCCCGGCGAGTACGGGCAGATGGTCAAGGGCACCAACGAACTGGTGGCCTCGCATATCGCGGTGAAGATGCGCCTGCTGCAGATCATCCAGCGCTATGCGATCGGCGACCTGTCCGAGGACATGGACCGCCTGCCCGGCGAGAAGGCCGTGCTCACCGAAACCATGGACATGGCCAAGCAGAACCTGACCGCGATGAGCGAGCAGATCAAGCAGCTGGCGGAGGCGGCCGCGGCCGGCGCCTTCGGCACGCGCGGCGACCCGGAACGTTTCCAGTACGGGTTCCGGCTGATGGTGCAGGATCTCAACGCGATGATGGAGGTCAGCGACCGCAACCTGGGCGAGCTGTCCACGCTGCTGCGGGCCATCGCCGCCGGCGACCTGACCGCGCGCATGCACGGCGAGTTCCATGGCGTGTTCGGTCGCATGCGCGACGACGCCAACGCCACCGCCGCACAGCTGGCGGCGATCGTCGGCCGCATCCATGCCGCGGCCGCCAACATCAATGTCGCCTCCACCGAGATCGCCAGCGGCAACGGCGACCTGTCGCGCCGCACCGAACAGCAGGCGGCCAGCCTGGAGCGCACCGCCGCCTCGATGGAGGAGCTGACCTCCACGGTCAAGCAGAACGCCGAGTACGCACGCCAGGCCAACCAGCTTGCGGCCGGGGCGGCCGCGGTGGCCTCGCAGGGCGGCGACGTGGTCGGCCACGTGGTCACCACCATGAACGGGATCGAGGCCTCGTCGAAGAAGATCGCCGACATCATCGGCGTGATCGACGGCATCGCCTTCCAGACCAACATCCTGGCACTGAACGCGGCCGTCGAGGCCGCGCGCGCCGGCGATCAGGGCCGCGGCTTCGCCGTGGTCGCCACCGAGGTGCGCACCCTCGCCCAGCGTTCGGCCAATGCCGCCAAGGAGATCAAGACGCTGATCGACGAGTCGGTGGGCCGCGTCGCCGAAGGCTCGGCCCTGGTCGACCAGGCGGGCCGCACCATGAGCGAGATCGTGACCTCGGTGCGCCGCGTCACCGACATCATGGGCGAGATCGCCGCCGCCTCGCAGGAGCAGTCCGCCGGCATCGAGCAGGTCAACCAGACCGTGGTGCAGATGGACGAGACCACCCAGCAGAACGCCGCGCTGGTGGAAGAAGCCACCGCCGCGGCGCGCTCGATGGAGGAACAGGCCGGCCAGTTGGGCGCGGCCATCGCCGCTTTCAAGCTGGACACCTACCACGGCGTGGCCGCCAACGCGCCGACTGCGCAAGCCGCGCCGGCCCCAGCCCGCGCCAGGCCCCGTGCGGCGGCGCGCCCGCGCCCCGCCAGCGCCGCCGCCAGCGAGGCCCAGTGGCAGGAGTTCTGAGCCCGCAGGCCACCGCCGGCGGTCTTTCCTGACTGCCGGCTGTCAACTTCGTCCGTTCCCGGCCGATAACCCGATTGACCGACCATCGCTGCGCACCATGGCCATCCAGACTCCCGCTTCGCCCTCCTCCGGTTCCGACAATCGCGACTTCGACTTCAGCGACCGCGATTTCAAGCGGGTCTGCGACCTGATCTACCAGAAGGCCGGCATCGCCCTGGCCCCGGCCAAGCGCGACATGGTCTACGGCCGGCTGTCGCGGCGCCTGCGCGTGCTGGGCCTGCGCTCGTTCCGCGACTACCTGGACTGGCTGGAGCGCGAAGGCGGCGACGAATGGGAGGCGTTCACCAATGCGCTGACCACCAACCTGACCTCGTTCTTCCGCGAGCCGCACCATTTCGAGCGGCTGCGCGAAGAGTTGCAGAAGCACTCCGGCGCGGCGCCGCTGAAGATCTGGTCCTGCGCCTCGTCCACCGGCGAGGAGCCCTACTCGCTGGCGATCACCGCCTGCGAAGCGTTCGGCACGCTGACCCCGCCGGTGCGGATCCTGGCCACCGACGTCGACACCCAGGTGCTGGCCACCGCCTCGCGCGGCGTCTACGCGCTGGAACGCGTCGCCAGCCTCGATCCCGCCCTCAAGCGCAAGTATTTCCAGCGCGGCAGCGGCGCCAACGAAGGCCACTGCCGGGTGCTGCCGGCGCTGCGCGACCTGCTCGAGTTCCGCCAGCTCAACCTGCTGGAACCGCGCTACGACGTCGCCGGCCCGTACCTGGCGCTGTTCTGCCGCAACGTGATGATCTATTTCGACAAGCCCACCCAGCGCGGCATCCTGTCGCGGCTGATTCCGCACCTGGACGACGACGGCATGCTCTACACCGGCCATTCGGAAAACTATCTGCATGCGGCCGACCTGATCCAGCCCTGCGGCCGCACGCTGTATCGCCGGGCGCAGAAGGATCGCGCGTGAGCGCCGCGGCCATGGCCCTGGACCAGGTGATGCGCTATCACGACACGCGCTTCCAGACGATGGCGGCCAAGCTGTTGCCGACCCAGTACCTGGTGGTGGACGACGACACCGCGCTGACCACCATCCTGGGCTCGTGCGTGGCCGCCTGCATCCGCGACCCGCTGCTGAAGATCGGCGGCATGAACCACTTCATGCTGCCCGACGGCCAGAGCGGCGACGGCGCGCCGGCCCGCTACGGCAGCTATGCGATGGAAGTGCTGATCAACGACCTGCTCAAGCGCGGCGCCGCCCGCAATCGCCTGGAAGCCAAGGTGTTCGGCGGCGGCAACGTGCTCAAGGGCTTCACCAACAATCCGGTCGGCACGCGCAACGCCGACTTCGTGCTGAACTACCTCAAGGCCGAACATATCCCGGTGGTGGCCGAGGATCTGCGCGGCATCCATCCGCGCAAGATCTGGTTCTTTCCCGCTACCGGCCGCGTGGTCGTGCAGCGCCTGCCGCACGCGCACGAGGAAGCCGAAATCGCCGCGGCCGAGTCGGCGGTGCGCGCCCGTCTCGCCAAAGCCCCCGTCACCGGTGCCGTGGAGTTGTTCGAATGAGCCTGGAAGCCCCTTGCCGCGTGCTGATCGTCGACGACTCGGCGGTCGTGCGACAGATCCTTACCGAAATCCTGTCGGGCGCGCCCGGCGTGGAAGTGGTCGGCTCGGCCGCCGACCCGCTGCTGGCGCGCGAGAAGATCAAGCGTCTGAATCCGGACGTGATCACCCTGGACGTGGAAATGCCGCGCATGGACGGGCTGGCGTTCCTGGAAAACCTGATGCGGCTGCGGCCCACGCCGGTGGTGATGATCTCCTCGCTGACCGAGCGCGGCGCCGACACCACCCTGCAGGCGCTGTCGCTGGGCGCGGTCGACTTCGTCTCCAAGCCCAAGCTCGACGTGGCCCGCGGGCTCGAGGAGTACGCCGAAGAGATCATCGCCAAGGTCAAGAACGCGTCCAAGGCCAAGGTCCGCGCCCTGGACCGGCCGGCCGCGCCGAAACCGGCCGGCGCCACCGCCACGCCCGCCGCGGTGTCCTCGCTGAAGTTCCGCACCACCGACCGGCTGATCGCCATCGGCGCCTCCGCCGGCGGCACCGAAGCGCTGCGCGTGGTGCTGGAAGGCATGCCGGCCGATGCGCCTGCGGTGGTCATGACCCAGCACCTGCCGGCCGGCTTCAGCACCGCCTTCGCCGACCGCCTCAACCGGCACTCGGCCATGGCCGTGCGCGAGGCCAGCGAAGGCGAAGCGATCCTGCCCGGCCACGCCTACCTGCCGCCCGGCGGCAAGCACCTGCAGGTGATCCGCGACGGTGCGCGCTGGCGCTGCAAGATCGACGACGGCCCTCCGGTCAACCGGCACAAGCCGGCGGTGGACGTGCTGTTCCAGTCGGTGGCACGCAACGCCGGCGCCAACGCCATCGGCGCGATCCTCACCGGCATGGGCGACGACGGCGCGCGCGGCCTGCTGGAAATGCTGCAGGCCGGGGCCAGCACCCTGGTCCAGGACGAGGCCACCAGCGTGGTCTGGGGCATGCCCGGCACCGCCTTCCGCCTGGGCGCGGCGCAGGAGGTCTTGCCGCTGGACAAGATCGCCGAGCGCCTGATCGCCTTGTCCGTGCAGGCGCGCTGACACCATGCCGGGCCGCCGCGTCACAACGTCGAGCGTGCCCAGCGACGTCAGCGTGGAGGCGGCGCGGGTGGCATCGGCCCGTTCCGAACTGGACCTGCTGCTCTGCCTGCAGTACGCGCCGGAAGGCGTGCTGATCGTCGATCCGCAGGCGCGTGTGGTTGCCTTCAACCACACCGCCGAGGCGCTGTGGAACCGTCCCCGCGCGCAGGTGCTGGGGCGGCCGCTCGGCGAGTTGGCCGATGCCGACGTGCGCGAAGACTTCCTCGCGCATTGCCTGCACGACGGCGGCAGCGGCAGCTACGAGCTGCTGTTGCGCGACTACGATGGCGCAGCGCGCTGGCTGGCGGTGAGCGCAGCGCGGGCACCGCAGCACTACAGCCAATTGCAGGTGCTGTTCGTGCGCGACATCAGCGCCGAGCGCGCTCGCGACGCCAGGATGCGACTGCTGTCGCTGGCACTGGACTCCAGCGACGCCGCCATCGTCGTCTGCGATCCGGAGTTGAACATCCTCTACGTCAACGCCGGCTTCAGCCAGGTGTTCGGCTATGCCGAGAGCGAAGTGCTGGGGCATCTGCCGAGCAACGTGTTGGCCGGCCCCGGTACCGACATGCAGACCGTGCAGCACACCCGCGAGCGCGTGCGCGCCGGTTTCGGCCACCAGACCGACATCCTCGCCTACCGCAAGGACGGCACGCCGCTGTGGGCCACCCTGGTGGCCACCCCCATCGCCAGCGAGGATGGCAGCCAACAGCACTACATCCTCTCGTTCACCGACATCACCCAGAGCAAGATGCACGAGGTGCTGCACAAGAACGTGCTGGATGCGCTGGTCCGCGAACAGCCGCTGATCGAGGTCGCCACGCTGATCTGCAAGGAGGTCGAGCGCATCGCGCCGGAACTGATGGCCGCGATCGTGAGTGTGGACGGCAGCGGCTGCCTGCAGCCGCTGGCGGCGCCGAGCATGCCGGCGCGGTTCGGCGAGACCATGAACAATATGCGCGCCGGACCGCGTGCCGGCGCCCTCGCCACCTCGATCTGGCGCGGCAAGCAGGTACTGGTCCTCGACCCGCACACCGACCCGCTGTTCGCCGACTACATGGGGCTGGTGCAGCATGTGCAGTTGGGCACCTGCGTGGCCACCCCGATCAAGTCCAGCAGCGGTCGCGTCCTCGGCAGCTTCGCGCTGTGCTATCGGCAGGTGCGCGAGCCATTGGCCTGGCACCTGCGCCTGATCGAGCTCTGCGTGCATCTGTGCGCCCTGGCGCTGGAACGCGAGCAGACCAGGGCACGCGTGCACCAGCTCGCCTTCTACGACTCGCTCACCGGCCTGCCCAACCGGGTGATGTTCAGCGCCCGCGCCGAGCAGGCGCTGGCCGCCGCCGAGCATCAGGGCGCACCGGTGGCGATCCTGTTCGTGGACCTCGACCGCTTCAAGCGCATCAACGAGACCCAGGGCCATGCCGCCGGCGACGGCCTGCTGCGCGACATCGCCCAGCGCATCGGCGACACCCTGGGCCTGACCGATCTGGTCGGCCGCCAGGCCGGCGACGAGTTCGTGCTGATGCTGCCGAACTGCAGCGTCGAACAGGCCGCCGGCGTCGCCGAGCGCCTGCTGCTGGTTCTGGCCGAGCCGCTGGTGGTGGGCCAGGTGACCCTGCACCCCAGCGCCAGCATCGGCGTGGCCATGTTCCCCGACGACGGCCGCGACATCGAGACCTTGCTGCGCCATGCCGACCTGGCCATGTTCCGGGCCAAGCACGAAGGCGGCGACAGCGTGCGTTACTTCAGTTCCGACATGAACCGCATGGCGCAGGAACGCGTGGCAATGGAGACCGCGCTGCGCGACGCCCTGCATCGCAACAAACTGCAGCTGCACTACCAGCCGCAACTGGACAGCCAGGCGCCGCACGCGCTGTACGGCGTGGAGGCGCTGCTGCGCTGGGAACATCCCAATCTCGGCGCGATCTCGCCGGCGCGGTTCGTGCCGATGGCCGAAGAATGCGGGTTGATCGACGAACTCGGGCAGTGGGTCTTGCGCGAAGCCTGCCGGCAGATGGCCGACTGGCGTTTGCGCGGCATCGCGGTGCCGCGCGTGGCGGTGAACCTGTCGGCGAACAACTTCGCCGACCCCGAATTGCCCACGCGGGTGGAAGGCCTGCTCGCCGCGTCCGGCCTGCAACCGGCCGATCTGGCACTGGAAATGACCGAGAGCGTCATGCTCTCCAACACCAACGCGGTGCTGGCCAACCTGCGCCAGTTGCAGGCCAGCGGCGTGCTGCTGTCGCTGGACGACTTCGGCACCGGCTATTCCAGCCTCAGCCATCTGCACCAATTGCCGGTCAACGAGCTCAAGCTGGACATGAGCTTCGTCAGCGACCTGGAGCACTGCCAGACCTCGCGGGCGCTGACCACCTCGGTGCTGCGGATCGGCGAGACCCTGGGCATGCACACGGTCGCCGAGGGCGTGGAAACCGAAGCGCAACGCGCGTTCCTGGCGCGGCTGGGCTGCCGCGTGCTGCAGGGCTTCCTGTTCGCGCCGGCGCTGCCGGCGGCGGCGCTGGAACACTGGCTGCAAGGGCGAGCGTCCGCACCACAGGCCTAGCGCAGGCAAGCGGCGAACCCACCGTCGTACGCAGCGCAGGCACCATCAACGAAGAAGCCCGGCAGTGCCGGGCTTCTTCGTTGCGACCGTGCCGCATGGGCGGCACGTCGCATCAGCGCATCGCCGGGGCGATCAGGCCGCGACCGTCGCGGCCACGTCCTGGTAGTCCTGGATCTGATCGAAGTTCATGTAGCGATAGATCTGCTCGCCACTGGTCTTGATCACGCCCACGTCGGCCATGTACTCGTCCTTGGTCGGGATCCGGCCCAGGCGCGAGCAGATCGCCGCCAGTTCCGCCGATCCCAGGTACACGTTGGTGTTGCGGCCCAGGCGGTTGGGGAAGTTGCGGGTGGAGGTCGAGAACACCGTGGCGCCCTCGCGCGCCTGCGCTTGGTTGCCCATGCACAGCGAGCAGCCCGGCATTTCCATGCGCGCGCCGGCGGCGCCGAAGGTGCCATAGTGGCCTTCCTTGGTCAGCTCCGAGGCGTCCATCTTGGTCGGCGGCGCGACCCACAGGCGGGTCGGGATGTCGCGCTTGCCTTCCAGCAGCTTGGCCGCGGCACGGAAGTGGCCGATGTTGGTCATGCACGAACCGATGAACACTTCGTCGATCGCCGCACCGGCCACGTCGGACAGGGTCTTCACGTCGTCCGGGTCGTTCGGGCAGGCCACGATCGGCTCGTGGATGTCGGCCAGGTCGATCTCGATCACCGCCGCGTACTCGGCGTCGGCATCGGGCTCGAGCAGCTGCGGGTCGGCCAGCCACTCCTCCATCTTCTTGATCCGCCGCGCCAGCGAACGCGCGTCGGCATAGCCTTCGGCGATCATCCACTTCAGCAGGGTGATGTTGCTGGTCAGGTACTCGACGATCGGCTCCTTATTCAGGCGCACCGTGCAGCCGGCGGCCGAGCGCTCGGCGGAGGCGTCGGACAGTTCGAACGCCTGCTCCACCTTCAGCTCCGGCAGGCCTTCGATCTCCAGGATGCGGCCGGAGAAGATGTTCTTCTTGCCCTGCTTGGCCACGGTCAGCAGGCCCTGCTTGATCGCGTACAGCGGGATCGCGTTGACCAGATCGCGCAGGGTCACGCCCGGCTGCATCTGCCCCTTGAAGCGCACCAGCACGCTCTCGGGCATGTCCAGCGGCATGACGCCGGTGGCGGCGGCGAAGGCGACCAGGCCGGAACCGGCCGGGAACGAGATGCCGATCGGGAAGCGGGTGTGCGAATCGCCGCCGGTGCCGACGGTGTCGGGCAGCAGCATGCGGTTGAGCCAGCTGTGGATCACGCCGTCGCCCGGACGCAGCGACACGCCGCCGCGGGTGGAGATGAACTCCGGCAGGGTGTGGTGGGTCTTGACGTCCACCGGCTTCGGATACGCCGCGGTGTGGCAGAACGACTGCATCACCAGGTCGGCGGAGAAGCCCAGGCAGGCCAGGTCCTTCAGCTCGTCGCGGGTCATCGGGCCGGTGGTGTCCTGCGAGCCCACCGAGGTCATCTTCGGTTCGCAGTAGGTGCCCGGGCGCATGCCCTGGCCTTCCGGCAGCCCGCAGGCGCGGCCGACCATCTTCTGCGCCAGCGAGAAGCCCTTGCCGGTGTCCGGCGGGTCCATCGGCAGGCGGAACAGGGTCGAGGCCGGCAGGCCCAGGAACTCGCGCGCCTTGGCGGTGAGGCCACGGCCGACGATCAGCGGGATGCGGCCGCCGGCACGCACTTCGTCGAACAGCACGTCCGACTTCATCGCGAACTCGGCGATCACCTGCCCGTTCTTCAGCGCCTTGCCCTCGTACGGACGCAGTTCGACCACGTCGCCGTGCTCCATCTGCGACACGTCCAGCTCGATCGGCAGCGCGCCGGCGTCTTCCATGGTGTTGTAGAAGATCGGCGCGATCTTCGAACCCAGGCACACGCCGCCGAAACGCTTGTTGGGGATGTACGGAATGTCCTCGCCGGTCCACCACAGCACCGAGTTGGTCGCCGACTTGCGCGAGGAACCGGTACCGACCACGTCGCCGACGTAGGCGACCAGGTGGCCCTTGGCCTTGAGGTCGGCGATGGCCTGGATCGGGCCGCGCTTGCCGTCCTCTTCCGGCTCGAACGGGGCGCCGTCGCGCTTGTTCTTCAGCATCGCCAGCGCGTGCAGCGGGATGTCCGGGCGGGTGGTGGCGTCAGGCGCCGGCGACAGGTCGTCGGTGTTGGTCTCGCCCGGCACCTTGAACACGGTGATGGTCAGGCTCTGCGGCACTTCCGGCTTGCTGGTGAACCACTCGGCCTCGGCCCAGCTCTGCAGCACGGCCTTGGCGTGCGCATTGCCGGCCTCGGCCTTTTCCTGCACGTCGTGGAAGGCGTCGAAGATCAGCAGCGTGTGCTTGAGGCCCTCGGCGGCGACGGCGCCCAGCTCGGCGTTGTCCAGCAGCTCGACCAGCGGATGGATGTTGTAGCCGCCGAGCATGGTGCCCAGCAGCTCGGTGGCGCGGGTGGGCGAGATCAGCGGGGTGGTCTCGCTGCCGAAGGCGACCGCGGCCAGGTACGAGGCCTTGACCTTGGCGGCGTCGTCGACGCCGGCCGGCACGCGCTGGCTCAGCAGCTCGACCAGGAACTGCTCCTCGCCGGCCGGCGGGTTCTTCAGCAGTTCGATGACCTGCGCGGTCTGCTGCGCGCTCAGCGGCAGCGGCGGGATTCCGAGCGCGGCGCGCTCTGCAACGTGGTGGCGATAGGCTTCCAACATGCGGGTTCTCCGGAAAAATACGGTGGGGATGTGCGGCAGCGGCGGCGCGGCGTCAGCCGGCAGGCTTGGGGACGATGATCTTCAGGCCTTTGAAGTAATCGCGGAAAAAACGGTCGTCGTGGGTGATCAGGCCATCGCATTGCAGCAGCGCATGCGCACCGATCAGGAAATCGGCCACCACCCGCTCGCGCTTGCCGCCACGGGCGCGGAAGCGGCGCTGCATCTCGCCGGCGCGCAAGGCCGACTTGGCCTCCAGCGCGCTGAAGCGGATGCTCATGTCCTCCAGCACCGACAAGGCCTCGGCGCCGTCGCGCAGCGCGCTGCAGACTTCGGCCAGGACGATGTCGCAGACCACCACCGGGCCGGTGCTCAGGCACTGGCGCAGGCAGGCTTCGGTGGCATCGGCCTGCGGGCCGTCGGCCAGCAGGTCCACCAGCACGGACGAGTCGATGGCGATCATGCGCCGGCGTCGGGCTCGGGTTCGAACGGATCGCCCGGGGCGCGACCGCGGATGGCGCGCATCGCCTCGTCGGTGCTGGCGAAGCCGTCGAGCTTGAAGCGGCCGCGGGCGCGCGAGATGGCATCGTCCACGCTCTTGCGCAGGATGATCCGGCCGCCATCCAGTTCCACCTTCAGGATGGTGCCCTTGCTCAGGCCCAGCGCATCGCGCACGGCCTTCGGCAGGGTGATCTGACCGCGTTCGGCGACAGTGGCTTCCATCGGGCTGGCTCCACAAGGTATGTACGAATTTTACATACTTGAAGCGTCATACTCAAGCCCGCATACAGCGGCGGTCACACCTGCCATACACACTGAATCGGTCAGAATGACCGCAGTCCCTACAGCCGCGACGCCATAGGAGTTCCGTGATGAGCGATTCCTTTTCCACCCGCGCCTCGCTCGAGGTCAACGGCCAACGCTACGCCTACTACAGCCTGCCCAAGCTTGCCGAGCGCTTCGATATCGCCCGCCTGCCCTACTCGCTGAAGATCCTGCTGGAAAACCTGTTGCGCCACGAAGACGGCGGCGTGACTGTAGGCAAGGACCACATCGAGGCGGTGGCCAAGTGGGATCCCAAGGCCGAACCCGACACCGAGATCGCCTTCATGCCGGCGCGCGTGGTGCTGCAGGACTTCACCGGCGTGCCCTGCGTGGTCGACCTGGCGGCGATGCGCGATGCGGTGGTCAAGCTCGGCGGACGCCCGGAGCAGATCAACCCGCTGATCCCCTCGGAACTGGTGATCGACCACTCGGTGCAGGTGGACGTGTTCGGCAAACCCGACGCGCTGGACCTCAACGGCAAGATCGAATTCCAGCGCAACAAGGAACGCTACGGCTTCCTGCGCTGGGGCCAGAAGGCCTTCGACAACTTCAAGGTGGTGCCGCCGAACACCGGCATCGTGCACCAGGTCAACCTGGAGCACCTGGCGCGGGTGGTGATGACCGGCGAGCGCGACGGCGAGGCGATCGCCTACCCGGACACCGTGTTCGGCACCGACAGCCACACCACCATGATCAACGGCATCGGCGTGCTCGGCTGGGGCGTGGGCGGCATCGAGGCGGAAGCGGCGATGCTCGGCCAGCCCTCGTCGATGCTGATCCCGCAGGTGGTGGGCTTCAAGCTCACCGGCAAGCTGCCCGAAGGCGCCACCGCCACCGACCTGGTGCTGACGGTGACGCAGATGCTGCGCAAGCACGGCGTGGTCGGCAAGTTCGTCGAGTTCTTCGGCGACGGCCTGCAGCACCTGCCGCTGGCCGACCGCGCCACCATCGGCAACATGGCGCCCGAGTACGGCGCCACCTGCGGCATCTTCCCGATCGACGCCGAATCGCTGACCTATCTGCGCCTGTCCGGGCGCAGCGAGGAGCAGATCGCGCTGGTCGAGGCCTACGCCAAGGCGCAGGGCCTGTGGCACGACGCCGACAGCGCGCATGCCGAGTACAGCGCGGTCCTGGAACTGGACGTGGGCGACGTCAAGCCGTCGCTGGCCGGTCCCAAGCGCCCGCAGGACCGGGTGCTGCTGGAAGACATGCAGCGCAACTACCGCGACAGCCTGGTGCCGTTCGCCGACGCGCGCGCCAAGCGCCGCAGCGATGCCGTGCAGGAAGACCGGCTCAAGAACGAAGGCGGGGGCGGCACTGCGGTCGGCGCCCAGGCGGCGCATGCGCAGGACGCCGAGGCCAGCGGCGCCGGCTGGCGCCTGCGCGACGGCGCGGTGGTGATCGCGGCGATCACCTCCTGCACCAACACCTCCAACCCGGCGGTGATGCTCGGCGCCGGCCTGCTCGCGCGCAATGCCGTGGCCAAGGGCCTGAAGGCGCAGCCGTGGGTCAAGACCTCGCTCGGGCCGGGTTCGCTGGTGGTCACCGACTACCTGAAGAAGGCCGGGGTCATGCGCGACCTGGAACAGCTCGGCTTCTACGTGGTCGGCTACGGCTGCACCACCTGCATCGGCAACTCCGGCCCGCTGCCCGAGGACGTCTCCGCGGCGATCGCCAAGGACGACCTGGTGGTGGCCTCGGTGCTGTCGGGCAACCGCAACTTCGAAGGCCGCGTGCATCCGGAAGTGAAGATGAACTACCTGGCCTCGCCGCCGCTGGTGGTCGCCTATGCCATCGCCGGCACCACCGACATCGACCTGACGCGCGACCCGCTCGGCACCGGCAGCGACGGCCAGCCGGTGTACCTGCGCGACATCTGGCCGAGCAACAAGGAGATCGGCGACACCATCGCCGCCACGGTCGGCCCGGAGATGTTCAAGCAGAACTACGCCGACGTGTTCAAGGGCGACAGCCGCTGGAACACCATCGCCTCGCCCGATGGCGAGCTGTACGCGTGGGATGGCGCCTCCACCTACATCAAGAACCCGCCCTACTTCGACGGCATGACCATGCAGGTCGGCCGCATCGAGGACGTGCACGGCGCGCGCGTGCTGGGCCTGTTCGGCGATTCGATCACCACCGACCACATCTCCCCGGCCGGCAACATCAAGAAGGACTCGCCGGCGGGCCGCTTCCTGCAGGAGCGCGGCGTGCAGCCGGCCGACTTCAACAGCTACGGCAGCCGCCGCGGCAACGACGACGTCATGGTCCGCGGCACCTTCGCCAACATCCGCATCAAGAACCTGATGTTCGGCGGCGAGGAAGGCGGCAACACCCTGTACCACCCGCCCGGTGGCGGCCAGCCGGAAAAGCTGGCGATCTACGACGCGGCGATGAAGTACAAGGCCGACGGCGTGCCGCTGGTGGTGATCGGCGGCAAGGAGTACGGCACCGGCTCCTCGCGCGACTGGGCAGCCAAGGGCACCAACCTGCTTGGAGTCAAGGCCGTGATCGCCGAGAGCTTCGAACGCATCCACCGCTCCAACCTGGTCGGCATGGGCGTGCTGCCGCTGCAGTTCCTGCAGGGCCAGAACGCGCAGTCGCTGGGCCTGGACGGCTCGGAGGTGTTCGAGATCACCGGCCTGCAGGACGGCGCCAGCAAGCGCGCCCAGGTCAGCGCGACCAAGGCCGACGGCGCCGTGCAGACGTTCGAGGTGGCGGTGATGCTGCTGACCCCCAAGGAAGTGGAGTACTTCCGCCACGGCGGCCTGCTGCAGTACGTACTGCGGCAGTTGGCCGCGCGCTGACCGACACTGCGCTTTCCGACAGCGGAAACCCGGCCCCCGCGCCTGCGCGGGGGCGCTGCCAGGGTCCGCGAATTGACGCTTGCATGCGCGCGCACGCAAGAGCAAAGGCTTTCGCCTTTCGGCGAGTTACTTTTCTTTGCTTGTGCAAAGAAAAGTAACCAAAAGAAAGCACACCCTGCCTCGCGCCCTCCGCGCTGCGCGCTCCGGGTCCGCGTCCAGCCCGGGGATCCGCGGAAGGGGCATCCTGCCCCTGCCGCGGACGGCGCACGTCCTTGTGCGCCGCCCCTTCGGGGTTTTTCCCCGAACTGGCCGCCGCTTCGGAAGGGAACCGGTAAAAGCAACAGCAACAGCAACAGCAGAGATGGTCTTCGGCACGCTTGCCCTCGCAACGCAAAACACGCTCGCCCGCGAGGCATCCACCCCACCCCTGTTCGCCTTTTCCCTACGGAACGGTATGCTGCCGTTGCCGGTTCTAGCGGATACTGTCCGTACAGAGCCCAACAATACGTTTCCTGGAGGGGGAATATGAGTCTGGATCGTCCGTGGTTGCAGAGTTATCCGGCCGGCGTTGGCGCCGACATCAACGTCGACGAGTACCGCTCCGTCGCCGCGGTGTTCGAAAGCTCCGTGGCCAAGTTCGGAGACCGCCCCGCCTACTGCAACTTCGGCAAGACCCTGACCTACCGCGAGGCCGGCGAACTGGCCCGGCAATTCGCCGGCTACCTGCTGGGCGAACTGCAGCTCAAGAAAGGCGACCGCGTCGCCCTGATGATGCCCAACTGCCTGCAGTACCCCATCGCCACCTTCGGCGTGCTGCTGGCCGGCATGACCGTGGTCAACGTCAATCCGCTGTACACCCCGCGCGAACTGCGCCACCAACTGATCGACTCCGGCGCCAGCGCCCTGGTGGTGATCGACAACTTCGGTACCACCGTGCAGGAAGTGCTCGCCGATACCCCCGTCAAACAGGTCATCACCACCGGCCTGGGCGACATGCTGGGCTTCCCCAAGGGCCCGCTGGTCAACTTCGTGCTGAAGTACGTCAAGAAGCTGGTGCCGGACTACGACATCCCCAACGCGATCCGCTTCCGCGACGCGCTGACCCTGGGCCGCCTGCACACGCTGCCTCAGATCGACATCGAACCGGACGACATCGCCTTCCTGCAGTACACCGGCGGCACCACCGGCGTGGCCAAGGGCGCGATGCTGACCCACCGCAACCTGGTCGCCAACATGCTGCAGGCCGGCGCCTGGATCTCGGCGACCGGCAAGCTGGAGGAAGGCAAGGAAGTCATCATCACCGCGCTTCCGCTGTACCACATCTTCGCGCTGACCGCGAACGGGCTGGTCTTCATGAAGCTCGGCGGGCTCAACCACCTGATCAGCAATCCGCGCGACATGCCGGGCTTCGTCAAGGAGCTGCAGAAGACCCGCTTCACCGCCTTCACCGGCGTCAACACCCTGTTCAACGGCCTGCTCAACACCCCCGGCTTCGACAAGGTGGATTTCTCCTCGCTGAAGTTCACCCTCGGCGGCGGCATGGCGGTGCAACGCGCGGTGGCCGAGCGCTGGAAGCAGGTCACCGGGGTCACTCTGGTCGAAGCCTACGGCCTCACCGAGACCTCGCCGGCGGCCTGCATCAACCCGCTGACCCTGACCGAATACAACGGCGCGATCGGCCTGCCGATCCCGTCCACCGACGCCTGCGTCAAGGACGACCAGGGCCAGGTCCTCGCCCATGGCGAGGTCGGCGAGCTGTGCATCCGCGGGCCGCAGGTGATGAAGGGCTATTGGCGCCGTCCGGAGGAAACCGCCAGCGCCATCGACGCCGACGGCTGGCTGCACACCGGCGACATGGCGCGGATGGATCCGCAGGGCTTCTTCTACATCGTGGACCGCAAGAAGGACATGATCCTGGTGTCCGGCTTCAACGTGTATCCGAACGAGGTCGAGGACGTCATCGCGATGATGCCCGGCGTGCTGGAAGTAGCCGCGGTCGGCGTGCCGGACGAAAAATCCGGCGAAGCGGTCAAGGTGGTCATCGTGAAGAAGGACCCCAACCTGACCGCCGACGAGGTGAAGGCGCACGCCCGCGCCAACCTCACCGGCTACAAGCATCCGCGCATCGTCGAGTTCCGCAAGGAGTTGCCCAAGACCAACGTAGGCAAGATCCTGCGGCGCGAACTGCGCGACGCGCCGCCGCAATAAGCATGTCCGACGGGCGCCCACGCGGCGCCCCTGCAGGCGCTGGCGGGGCGAGTTCCGGCCGCGGCACCCGGGTGTAGCATCCGCCGGGTGGAAACGCACTCGCCCGCTGCGCCACGCCATCTCCGCGGGCGTCTTTCCGAGAGCCCGCCATGAGCACGATCGACACGCTGCCCCGTACCCGCGCCTATTCTTCCCTCCGTGTCGAATCCGCACCGTCGGGAGGACAGCATTGGATCTACATGCACGCAAATGCACGCACTAAGCCGACGCGCGCCTGCTTCTCCTCGCAGTTGGTGCACGAGATCGTCAATTGTCAGAAAGAGCTCAAGGCACGCATCGAACAGGAAAACGCATTCCTCCCCCACATCGTCCTGGCCTCAGACGCCGATGTCTTCAATCTAGGCGGTGATCTCGAGCTGTTCGGCCACCTCATCGGGACAGGGGATCGCGGCGCATTGCTTCGCTACGCAAGGGAATGCGTCGTTGGCGTACATGCGTTCCATGCTGGATTGGCAGCGGGCGCTCACACGATTGCACTTGTCCAGGGAAATGCCCTTGGCGGTGGCTTCGAAGCCGCCTTGAGCTGCCACACGATCGTCGCGGAGCAAGGCGTGATGATGGGACTGCCCGAGGTCTTATTCGATCTATTCCCAGGCATGGGAGCTTACTCGTTCCTGTGTCAACGCATCAGTCCGCGCCATGCGGAAAAATTCATGCTTGAGGGAACACTGTACAGCGCCGAGCAGTTGTTGCAGATGGGACTGGTTGACGTGGTGGTTCCCACCGGCCAAGGCGCGAACGCGGTCGAGCAAATCATTCGCAATCATCGCCGCACGCCGCACGCCAGCGCGGCCTTGAACAAAGTCCGGCGACTCGTCAACAGCGTGTCCTTGGACGAGCTGATGGAAATCACAGAGATCTGGGTCGATACGGCGCTACAACTCGGAGAAAAGTCTTTGCGCACGATGAACAGGCTTGTCAGGGCGCAATCCCGGCGCTCTCACTACGTCGCGGCTTAAACGCCAGCGAAACGGCACATGACTGGCCCGACCTGTGCCAGTTTCATCAGCCAATTTCGCCGCCGCCTTCTTGCGCGGCGGCTTTGTTCGCACGCAACTCCAATGCCTCCCTCCCCTCGGTCAGACTCGCATTGAGGCCAACGAGACGTTGCCGCCATTCGCTGCTGATCTGCCAATCTGGCATCCGCATCAGTTCCCCGCCCAGGCTGGCCATCCTGAGCAATCCCAGATTGCTGGCAACGCCTTTGATCGCGTGCGCATGCTCGCGTATACGCTCCCAATTGCCTGCGTCGCCCGCGATCTGCATTCCTCCCAAGCAGCCTTCCGCATCGTTGAGGCATTGCGATATGAACTCCCTTTCAAACCCTTCCCCCATCCCCAAGCCAGCCAACTCGTCCAAGACAGACGAATCGAGCACTCCTTCCAGCACTACATGAGTGGCTTTAGGTAATGGCTCCAATGCACGCAACTTGCCGTTCATGGCGATCTCCGCCAAGGTATCCAAGAGGCGTCCAGCTACAACGGGCTTGGCGAGAAACGTGTGCGCCCCGGCCTGTTCGCAACGCTGAATGGAATCCGGGGTGACGTCGGCACTCAGCACGACGACGGGCGTACGCGGACCAATGGACTGCATGACTCGGAGTTCTTTGAGCATGTCCAATCCGCTCATTCCGGGCATGTGCAAATCAACGATCACCGCATCGAATTCAGATTCCGCAAGCACGTCGAGCACCGCCTCCGCGCCATCGACGCAGATGACCCGATGGCCCGACTTTTGCAACATTCTTTGCAGCACCATTCGGTTAGCCGCATGATCGTCTGCGACCAAGATACGCATGCTACGCACCCGAGCCCGATGGCGCAGGAACGGGTCCGAAAACGCGATGACATTTCCGTTCGGATCCTGCTGCTCTTGTAGCGGCGCGTCCTCTTGCACCATCGGCCTGACCGTGGGTGGCACCTCGCTCACTGTCAACGGCAATTCGAACCAAAAGCGGCTGCCGCCGGTAGGATTTTCCTGGTAACCGATCTCGCCCCCCATCGCCTCCACCAAGCCTTTGGCAATGGTCGTGCCGAGTCCAGTACCTTCATAGCGACGCGACAAGCCGACATCAGCCTGTTCAAAGGCTTCGAATAGGCGATGACGCATCTCTGGCGGCACGCCGATACCCGTATCGACGACATCGAACCCGAGCCTGATTTCGTGATCCTGCTGGCGCTGCACTGCATGAACCCGCAGTTCTACGCGACCAACCTCTGTAAATTTCACCGCATTTCCCGCAAGATTGAGCAGCACTTGGCGCAAATGCCCAACATCGCCGGACAAGACATCTGGCACATCTTCAGCGACATCCAAGTGATAAATTAGACCCTTGCCATATGCCTGCGGCTTCAGAATCAAGCCAATCCCATCGAGCAGCTCGCGCAACCGAAAATCGGACTTGTTGATGCGGATCTTGCCGGCCTCGATCGCTGAGATATCCAGCACCTCCTCTACCAGCGACAGCAAACTGCGGGCAGACGCTTGAATCGTGCTGACGCACTCCCGCTGCTCGGCATCCAGGTTGGTGGTCGCCAACACCTCGGTCATGCCGGACAGGCCATTGAGTGGGGTACGGAATTCGTGACTCATATTGGCAAGGAAGCGGCTTTTAGCGTCATTTGCACGACGCGCCTCACCGATAGCACCAGTCAACGCATTAAGCAAAGAATCGAAATACAACGGAATTGCACACAAGCCAACCCACAACCCCCAGGCAAGATACGAATTCCCTCTCCAGAAAGGCGAAATCATCACCACGCACAGGAAGGAGACGCACGCCATCGTTGTCGCGATACGCAGATAGCGACTGCCGTAGCGCAGTCCGTTGCCAATAGAGACCCACAAGTAAACCGCATATAGCGGCGAGGCCGGCTCGCCCTGGATACACATGATCGCGCCGATGCAGGCGTAATCGGTCAGCATCCCGATCCACCGCCGCACATGCGAAACGCCTGGACGTAGCAAAATCGCTACGAACAGCACTGTCGCGACAAAAAGTTCAAAAAGCAGAATCAGCCAAGTGGCCGGCAATGTATTGACCACGCCTTCATGAAAATACCGCCATCCCATGTATGTGGAAAACAGCGCCGTAATCACCATCCGAATCAAATTCTGAGCGTGCTCGCTGTCGGGACGACGCTCCAGAAAGGCAACCAGTCGATGAAATGAAGATTTCATTTCACACTCCTGGTCGCGCCGAGGCGGTGGAGAATTTCTCGCAGATTACCTGCAACTGCTCGCGGCCGCGGAACAGCGCGTCCACGCAGCGCGGGTCGAACAGGCGGCCGCGCTGGGCGTAGAGATAGGCCAGCGTCGCATCCATGGTCCAGGCTTCCTTGTAGGGGCGCGGCGAGATCAGCGCGTCGAACACGTCGGCGACCGCCACTATCCGCGCTTCCAGCGGAATCGCCTCGCCGACCAGGCCGTCCGGGTAGCCGCTGCCGTCGTAGCGCTCATGGTGGCGCAGGGCGATCAGCGCGCCGACCTGGATGAAACGGTTCTGGCTGCCGCTGAGCAGTTCGTAGCCGATGCGCGGGTGCATGCGCATCACCGCCATCTCGTCCTCGTTGAGCTTGCCCGGCTTGAGCAGCACCGCGTCGGGAATGGCGATCTTGCCCATGTCGTGCAGGCTCGCGGCCATCTCGATGACTCGCACCTCGTCCTCGGACAGGCCCAGTTGCTCGGCGATCAGCCCGGCCACGTGCGCCATGCGTTCCAGGTAGGCGCTGGTACCGACGTCGCGGTACTCGATGGCCCGCGCCAGCCGCGACAGGGTCTCGCGCTCGCGTTCCTCGACCTCGCGCATGCTGGCCAGCAGGCGCTGCTCCAGCGACATCGCGCGCTGCTTGATGTTCTCGCTCTGCAGCCGCAGCTGCAGCAGGTTGTGGCAACGCGCGCGCAGCTCGCGCGGGCGGATCGGCTTGACCAGGAAGTCGATCACCCCCGCTTCCAGCGCCGCCTGGCGGATCGGCTCGTCGCCGACCACGGTGATCAGGATGATCGGGATGTCGCGGTGCTTGGGCAGCCGGCGCAGGCGCCGCGCGAACTCCAGCCCGTCCATGCCCGGCATGCGGTAGTCGAGCAGCAACAGGTCGACCTTGCCGGCCTCGCACCAGGCCAGCGCGGCCTGCGAGTCGCCGAAGTCGCGCACGGTCAGTTCCGGGGCGATGTCCTCGATGACATGCCGCAGCATCGTGCGCGCGGAGGTCTGATCGTCGACGATGACGATGTTCAAACGATTGTCGCTTCCGTCCGCCCAGTGGAGACGGTCCCCGTTCGAGGACGCGCCGGAGAGGCTCATGCTGGCATCATGCATCTGCAATCCTCCGCCCGTCGCATCTGCGCGGGCTGCTGAGACGACAACGGGAACGCGCCGACGCTGACTCACCCCGGCCCGTCCACCTCACTTCCTTTTGCGTGCAACGCCTGGTGCAAGAACCGCGCCACCTCGTCCGCGGCTAGGTTAAGCCTCCGGACGCATGTACGGAAACAGCAGCACGTCACGAATCGAGCTGCTGCCGGTGAGCAACATTACCAGTCGGTCGATGCCGATGCCCAGGCCGCCGGTCGGCGGCAGCCCGACTTCCAGCGCCCGGATGTAGTCGGCGTCGAAGTGCATGGCCTCGTCGTCCCCCCCGTCCTTCGCCGCGACCTGAGCCTGGAACCGCGCCGCCTGGTCTTCCGGGTCGTTGAGCTCGGAGAAGCCGTTGGCGATTTCCTTGCCGTTGATGAACAGCTCGAAGCGGTCGGTGTAGCCCGGCTCGGTGTCGCTGGAGCGGGCCAGCGGCGACACCTCGACCGGGTGGTCGGTGATGAAGGTCGGCTGGATCAGGGTGTGCTCGACCGTGGCCTCGAAGATCTCCAGCAGCAGCTTGCCCCAGCCGTAGGACGGCTTGGTGCGGATCTTCAGCCGCTCGCAGTGGCGCAGCAGGGCCTCGCGGTCGGTGCAGTCGGCGGCGCTGATCTCCGGGTTGTGGTGGCGCACCGCCTCGTCCATGCGCCAGCGGCGGAACGCCGGCGCCAGGTCGATGTCGGCGCCGTCCCAGTGCACCTGGGTGGTGCCCAGCACCTCGCGGGCGACGTCGCGGATGACGTTCTCGGTCAGGTCCATCACCTCGTGGTACGTGGCGTAGGCCTCGTACAGCTCCATCATGGTGAATTCCGGATTGTGCCGGGTGCTGACGCCTTCGTTGCGGAAATTGCGGTTGATTTCGTAGACCCGTTCCAGGCCGCCGACCACCAGGCGCTTCAGGTACAGCTCCGGGGCCACCCGCAGGTACAGGTCCAGGTCCAGGGCGTTGTGGTGAGTGGTGAACGGCTTGGCCGTGGCGCCGCCGGGGATGTAATGCATCATCGGCGTCTCCACTTCCAGGAAGCGGCGCGCGTCCAGCCAGGCGCGCATGGCGCGGATGATCTTGGAGCGCTTGACGAACACCTCGCGCGCCTCCGGCGACACGATCAGGTCGACGTAGCGCTGGCGGTAGCGCTGCTCCACGTCCGACAGGCCGTGCCACTTGTCCGGCAGCGGCCGCAGCGCCTTGGTCAGCAGCCGCAGGCCGGTGGTCTTGACCGACAGCTCGCCGGTCTTGGTGCGGGTCAGCCCGCCTTCCACGCCGATGATGTCGCCGATGTCCCAGCCCTTGAAGGCGTCGTAGGCCTCGCCCAGGGCGTTGGCCTGCAGGAACAGCTGGATGCGCCCGGACTCGTCCTGCAGTTGCACGAAGCTGGCCTTGCCCATCACCCGCTTGGCCAGCAGGCGCCCGGCCAGGCGCAGGCTGCGGCCCTGGGCCTCCAGCGCCTCGGCGGTCCAGCGCTCGGTGTCGGCGAACTCGGCCTGCAGATCGCCGGCGAAGTCGCTGCGGCGGAAATCGTTCGGATAGGCCACGCCCTGCGCGCGCAGCGCGGCGAGTTTGGCGCGCCGTTCGGCGATGAGGCTGTTCTCGTCGACGGGAAGGGACGGCGCGGGGGTCTGCTCGGTCATGGGATGGGGGATGCGTGAGGAAGGGAAAGAATGCACCAGCCGGCGGGCCGTGTGCCGCCGCACGGCCTCCGTCGCCAGGACGGAGGCCGCCGGTTCAGGCGTCGCTGCGTTTCGCGCCGGCTTCCAGGCCGGACTTGAGGCTGGCCTCGACGAACTCGTCCAGGTCGCCGTCGAGCACCTTCTGGGTGTCCGAGCGCTCCACGCCGGTGCGCAGGTCCTTGATCCGGCTCTGGTCGAGCACGTAGTTGCGGATCTGGCTGCCCCAGCCGATGTCGGACTTGGTCGCCTCCACCGCATCGCGTTCGGCGTTGCGCTTCTGGATCTCCAGCTCGTACAGCTTGGCGGCCAGCATCTTCATCGCATTGTCGCGGTTCTGGTGCTGGCTGCGCCCGGTCTGGCAGGCCACCACGATGCCGGTGGGCACGTGGGTGATGCGCACCGCCGACTCGGTCTTGTTGACGTGCTGGCCGCCCGCGCCGGAGGACCGGTACACGTCGGTCTTCAGATCGGCCGGATTGATGTCGATGTCGATGTTGTCGTCCACTTCCGGCGACACGAACACCGAGGTGAAGCTGGTATGGCGGCGGTTGTCCGAGTCGAACGGCGACTTGCGCACCAGCCGGTGCACGCCGGTCTCGGTCTTCAGCCAGCCGTAGGCGAAGTCGCCCTCCACGCGCAGCGTGGCGGACTTGATGCCAGCCACTTCGCCGCCGGAGACTTCCATCAGCTCAGTCTTCCAGCCGCGCGACTCGCACCAGCGCAGGTACATGCGCAGCAGGATCTCGGCCCAGTCCTGGGCCTCGGTGCCGCCGGCGCCGGCCTGGATGTCGACGAAGGCGTTGCTGGCGTCCATCTGCCCGGAGAACATGCGCTGGAACTCCAGCTTCTCCACCTGCGCCTGGAAGCGGTCGACGTCGGCCAGCACCGCCTGCGCGGTGGCCTCGTCGTTCTCGCTCTCGGCCAGTTCCAGGAATTCCAGCGATTCGTTCAGGCCATCGAGCACGCTGGCGATGCCGCCGACGGTCTTCTCCAGGCTGGCGCGTTCACGGCCCAGGCCCTGGGCGCGCTCGGGGTCGTTCCAGACGTCGGGGCTTTCCAGCTCCCGGGTGACTTCCTCTAGACGCTCCTTCTTGGCGTCGTAGTCAAAGAAACCCCCGTAGCGACAGCACCCGATCGGACAGATCGGCGATGCGGTGGCGAATCGGATTGAGTTCGATCATTGCGGCGTTTCCGGCAGACAAGAGCGCGATTCTAGCAATTCCGGCCGCCGCGCCACAGCGCCGCCGGACTACTCGACGGTCGCCGCCTCGCCCTCCCCGGCCGCCACGCGCAGCGCGGCGCGGTAGCGGCGGCTGCACGGCACCTGGCTACCGTCGCGCAGGTGCACCCGCGCCTCGCCCGCCTCCAGCGGCTCGATCGAGACCACGCTGGCCAGGTTGACGATGTAGCTGCGGTGGATGCGCACGAACCGCGCCGGGTCCAGCCGCGCCTCGATCGCGGCCATGGTGCTGCGCAGCGGGTAGTCGTGGCCGCGCACGCGCAGGTTGACGTAGTTGCCGGCGGCCTGCAGCCACTCGATGTCGGCCGCGGCGACCAGGAAATCGCGGCCCAGCTTGCGCACCAGGAAGCGCTCCGGCCGTTCCAGCGAGCCCACCGGCGGGCCGGCGTCGGGCGCGCCGAGCAGCGCCGCCTCGCCCTGCCAGCGCCGCAACAGGAACCGGTACATCTCCACGCACAGCGCGATCGAGGCCAGGCTGCGCACGTCCTTGAGGTATTCGTAGGCCAGCCCCTGCGGCCACGGCCCGAAGTCGTACTGCTGGCCCTGCAGGCGGTAGACCAGGCTGCGCAGGGCGACCATGCCCACCACGTGCAGCACCGACAATGCCACGCTGCCCAGCAGGTAGCCCGGCAGCCGGCGCCGCCAGGTGTCCCAGTGCAGCGGGTAGCGCCGGGTCAGCAGCACCACCAACGGCACGATCAGCAGGAACATCAGTTGGCTGGACCACTCCCAGACCACCGGCTCCCATGCGGCGAAATGCAGCCCGGTGTTGCGGATGTCGATCAGCACCGTGACGCTGTTGGCGATGGCGTTGATCAGGGTGAGCGCGACCCAGAAGCCGATTTCGAAGCTGCGGCGCCAGGGCTGGAAACGGGAATAGGCGCTGGCGCCGGACGGATCGGACATGGTCGAAGTGTAGCGCGCCGGCATGACCGCGCCGGCGCGCCATGGGCGGATCAGCGCACGTCGAACTCGCCGACCAGCACCGTCTCCTTGCGCTCGGTCAGGCGCAGCGTCACCTGCTGGTCGCGCTGCGCGGCCGTACCCCAGCCCGTGCTCAGTTGCAGATGCAAGGTGGTGGCACCGGTGACCAGCGGCTGGCGCTCGCCGAAGAAGTTCGCTTCCACCTTGTACTTGCCGGGCTTGGCGGTGCGCAGCGAGAACTCCTCCGGCCCGTAGCCGCCGGTGAAGTCCGGCGACAGCTGGCCGCCCTGGTAGGTCGCGCGGTTTCCGTAAAAGCAGCGCTCGCCATTGGGGTCGGTCACCCACAGGTCCATGTCGCTGTTGTCGCTGTCCCAGTTCAGCACCACGCGCAGGTCCAGCGGCAGATTGCGCAGCAGCCGTGGGTCGACGAAGCCGGTGTCCAGCGGCCGCGGCGCCCGCGCCACGATCGCGTTCAGTTCGTTGAGCGCGATCATGCTCACCCCGTCGAAGCGCGCGTCCCAGTCGCGCACCACCACCTCATACAGCTGCGCGATCGCCGCCTGCGCGTCGCCGCGCGCGGCATAGGCAAGGCCCAGGTCGCGGAAACTCTGCGGCTCCTCTTCGCCCAGCCGCAGCACCTGCTCGAACACCGGCACCGCCAGGTCGGCGCGACCGGCCTGCAGCAGCCGGTAGCCGAGCACGCGCAGCACGTGGCGATTTTCCAGTTGCAGCTCTGCCAGGTTGGAGAGCACCCGCAGGGCCAGGTCGCGCTGGCCGCGCTCGAACAGCACATCGGCCACATCCAGGTAGAACGCCACGCTGTCGGCGTGCGCCGCGCGTTCGCTCAGGTACAGCGGATACACCGCGTCCGCTGCGGCCGCACGCAGGCGCCGCGCATACGGTGAATCCGGCTGCCAGGGCTGCACGGCCAGGGAGATCGTGGCCGGAGCCGCCACACGCTCGCGCGCAGTCGCCGACGCGGCCGCGTCGCTGGGCGCGCCGGACGAACCGCCGACGATGTCCAGTTCCAGCGGCGCGAGTGCAGGCGCGGCAGCGGGCATCGGCGCAGGCGCTGCGAGGGCCATGGACCGTTGCGGGCCCGACGGGGTCTGCATGCGCTGGTCGGCAGTGTCAGCGGCGGCGATCGCCACTGGCGGCGCGTCCTTGGGAAAGCGCCGCTGCCACCAGGCGACACGCTGCGCGAACGCTTCGGCGATCGCGTCGATGCGTCGCTTGCGCGTGTCGTCCTGCAGCTTCTGCTGCCGCACCTGCGCACCCGCCACCGCCGCACGCAGCGCCGTGGGCGCCGGGATGCCATAGCGGGCGTAGTCGTCGGCATTCTCCAGCACCAGCAACGAAGTGTCGGCGCTGACCAGCCCGAAGCGCGTCGCCAGCGCCTGGCGGCGCGCGGCCGATCCCTGCGGATCGGCGGACAGGTTGCGCAACATCGCCCGTGCCCAGGCGCCCGGCACCAGGTCGCCTGGAACTTCCTCCGCCTCGCGCAACGGCAAACTCAGGCGTCGGGTGCTGGCGGCGGTGGCGATCTCCAGGTGCAGCGTCGCATCGGCGCCGAGCAGGCGCCCGGCGATGCGCAGGTAACCATCGTCGGCGTCGCGCGAATCGGCGACCAGATCGGCGACCTGGCTACCGTCCAGCGCGACCAGTTCGCCGCCACGCCGCAACAGCCGCTCGCTGGCCAGTTGCACGCCCGGCAGGCCCTGCAATGCGATCGCGCGTCCGCCGCGCGCTTCCGCGATCGCCGCCAGGCGCGCGGCATCGGCGTGCACGCCGGCCGAGTCGATCGCATACAGGCGCTGCCCCGGCGCCAGCGTCGGCATGGTCTGCGCGCCGTAGTTGCCCAGGCCATCGCTGAACAACAGATACTCCTGCACGTGCGCCGCCGGTTGCCAGGCGCCCAGCGCACTGGCGCCGTCGGGCTGCTCGGCCTGCAACGCCGCCTTCAGGGCGCTCCAGTCGCCGTTGCGCACCTGGAATCTGCGCGGCGCCGCGGCACGGTCGCGCAGCACGATCAGATCGACCTGGGCGGTGCCGACCGCGGCGAAATAGCGCTGCAGCAAGGCCAGTTCGGCCGGAATGTCGCGCTGCCGTGCCGAACCGGACGCATCCCAGAGCAGGCCGATGCGTTGTGGCAGCGGGCGCGGGCCATGCAGGTCGGCGATCGGCACCAGCGCCTGGAAGTAGCGCTGGCCATCGTGGAGACCGGTCGCCACGCGCGGCGTGGCGCTTGCGCGCAGCGACAGCACCAGCTCCGACGGCAACTGCGCCGGGCTGCCGGACCAGGATGCGGCGTAGCCACCGTCCGCCGTCGGCAGCAGCCGCATGCGGGGCGTCGCCGCGCGTTCATCAGGCGCGGCCTGGGTACTCAGCGCGACCTGCAGCGACCGCGCGCCGACCGCATACGTCAGCGGCAAGCGCCATTGCCAGCCGGCGGCGGTGCGCTGTAGCGATTCGCGATAGACCAGGCGCACATGGCGGCTGCCATGCGCCGGCAGCGGGTAGACGCGCAGCCGGAACTGGTTGCCGGCGGTCTGCTCGAGCAGGCCCGGATCCACGCCGCGCCGCTCGACCGCTTCGAACACCTGGCGCCCGCGCGCCTTGGGCACCGGCACCGCGTCGCGCATCTGCCCGTCGACGTCCAGGGCGAAACCGCTGAGTTGCTGCCCCGCGCGTAGCGGGAACGTCAGCTGCCCTTCCAGCACGCGCGCGTTGGGATTGAAGAACTCCAGCTCCACCGTGGTTTCGGCCAGGCCAGCGGCGGCATGCGTACGCACGGTCGCCGAGCGCAGCTCGACCGGACGTTCGCCGGCGTCGGTGTGCAGCAACGGCGCGACCAATTGCCGCTGCGGCGCGGACTGCGCCCCGGCCGGGACCGCGGCGAGTAACGACAACGAAAGCAACAACACGTACACGCTTCTGCGCATGGTGGACGGCATGGATCGCTCCTTGCTGGGACGGTATGGCTTGAACGTCCGCCGTGACGCGATGGGGTTGCCTGTGTGCGTCCAGACCTCAGGCGACGCGCAGCCCCTCTCCCATCGGGAGAGGGGTTGGGGTGAGGGTGCGGCGCAAGGCGCGGCGCTTTGGCGATGCGAGGCTGCGCCCGTACCCTCATCCGCCCCTGCGGGGCACCTTCTCCCGGGGGGAGAAGGAACAGCGAAGCCCCTCCTCCCATCGGGGCGGG